>JAHIOK010000407.1 GCA_018895315.1 Actinomycetota bacterium
AGCACCTCGTCGATCGCGAGGATCTCGGTATCGAGGTGGGCGGCGACCGAGAACGCGAGTCGCACATACATGCCCGACGAATACCGCTTTACGGGGACATCGAGGAACTTCTCGACCCCCGAGAAGTCGACGATCTCGTCGAAACGACGCTTGATCTCTTTTCGACCCATCCCCAGGAGTGCGCCGTTCTGGAAGATGTTCTCGCGTCCGGTCAGCTCGCCCGAGAATCCGGTCCCGACTTCGAGCAGCGAACCAACACGTCCACCGAGGTCGATGACGCCTGACGTCGGCGCGGTGATGCGGGTGAGGAGCTTCAGCAGAGTGCTCTTGCCCGCACCGTTGCGCCCGACGATGCCGACGGCCTCACCCCACGGGATCTCGAAGGAGAGGTCCGTGAGGGCCTGGAAATCCTCGAAGTGCGTCCTGGTCAGCGGATGCCGGATGCGGTTGATGACAGCAGTAGTAATGCGGTCGACGTGCTCCCCTGCCACCTGGATGCGGTACGACTTCGAGAGGTCGGACACAGTGATCGCACTGTCAACCATTCGGCTCAGATCCCCCAAAAGACGTCACCGCGGGCCACGAGGGTGTCCGTGGCATGCGCCGCACCAGGCTATCATCGGCCGGTACCGGTCAACTCCGCCCGGCGTGACTGCATCGTAGGATGGTGCCCAGCCGACGAGATGGGGCTCAGACGACCGATGGCCGACGAAACCGCCGATGATCCTCGGGACGTGCCCGAGACGTTCGGGCTCGTCGTGCCGACCTACCAGCGGCCCCAATACGTCATAGAGGCTGTCCGTAGCGCCCTGGATCAGACGATTCCGTTCACTCAGGTCGTCGTCGTCTGCGACGGCGCGCAGCAGGAAACCGAAGCCGCGCTGCGCGAATTGCCCGTCGAGGTCATCGTCATCGACAACGCCGGCGTCGCAGCAGCACGCAATGCCGGTATCGCCGCACTCAGCACGGACTGGGCATGCTTCCTCGATGATGACGACCTCCTGCATCCGGAGTACCTGGAACGTGTGCAGAAGAGGCTCGGGCGCTCACGTCACCTTCGTGCGCTCAACGTGCACTACTGGGTATTCGGAGGCCCGGGGCATCCCGACGTCGATTACGAGGCGGACGACTATGCCTCGGCCATCGCCGGCATCCCCGATGGCGACTCCCCGCGTGATCTGACCTACATGCAGATCTGGGGACGGAGCTTCGATCTGCTCCTCGAGCGCATGCGCGGATCGCTCAGCGGCTCTGTCGTCGATCGGGCGGTTCTTGCCGAGGCAGGAGGATTTCCCGTCGGCCTGCGCTGCGCTGAGGATTGGACGATGTACGTCAACGTCGCGCGTTTCCATGAGTGGGACACCCTCACGGAGCCCCTCGTTCTCTTCCGTAAGCACCCCACCGGCGCAACCCTGGTCGGAGGGGTCGCGAACGGGCTCGACACGTTGCGCGCGATCCGCGCATTCTGGGAGCCCAGCGCGCTCCCCACACCGACGCACAGGGCGCTCGGCGCCTACGCACCCGCTTACCGCTTCGTCCTGCGCTGGGCACTGCAGATCTGTCGTGACACAGGCGATCGGGATTCGTACCGCGAGGCACTCCAGATCGCGCGATCGATACTCCCGCGTCGACGCGACCGTCTCATCGCTCGTATCCCTCCCGCAACGTGGCAACGGCTCCGCCGGGGTGCCGGCCGCCGTTAGGATCGACCGTGGGCGCACGGGCGCCCGTGGGATGGTCTGATGAGGCTCAACGCGTACGTGATGCTCGGTGATCCGGCGTTCGTCGGTCCCAGCATCCGCGCCTACTACCCGTACGTCGATCGCATCGTCGTGTCGTACGACGAAGAGCATCTGTCGTGGACGCGCACGTCCCTCCCTGTTGATACGTGTCTCGACGCGGTGCGCGCGCTCGATGTCGACGGCAAGTGCGACTTCCGCCCGGGGCGCTTCGCCCGGGAGGGATTCGATCCGCTCGAGAACGACACGTTCCAGCGCAACGCCGCGCTGGCGGATGCCTCACGCGGCGCTGACTGGGTGCTGCAGCTCGATACGGACGAAGTCATCCCGCGGCCGGACATCTTCCTAGAGACATTGAGGCACGCGGATGACGCCGGTGCCGGGGGGCTCGAGTTCCCCGCTCGCTGGCTCTACACGCGCGTCAAACCGGGACTCTTCCTCGAGTCTTCCCGCCGGCTCTGGCGTCCGGCTATCTCCTATCCCGGCCCTGTCGCCGTGCGTGCCGGATCGACTCTGACACTCGCTCGCCAGGCCGACGTCCCGCTCCATCGCGTAGACGTGCGCCCCTGGAACACCGACCCCGCCCACCCCAGCGACGCCATCGTGCACGAGGTCGTCGCGCTCTCGGCCGCCGTCAACCATTACAGCTGGGTGCGCTCGGACGACTTCATCCGCCGCAAAGTCGGGTGGGCCGGTCACGCCGCCGAGCTTGCAGAGGGCGGCGACTACCGGAAGTGGCGGAGTGCCACCGAGCACCCGCTGCGAACCGTGCTCACGGGTCCGTTCCGCACGGGGGGTCGGCGCTTCCGCTTCGCCCGCGCCGCAGACTTCATGGGAGAAGGCCGATGACGCGAATCGCGCTCGCGGCGAGTTCCTATCTGCCTCGACGGGGTGGGGTCGAGGAGCATGTCAGTCACATCGCGCGAGACCTTCGTGATCGCGGGCACGACGTGGTGGTATGGACTGTCGACCAGGGCGACGGTGCACCCGTCGACGACCACGGAGTACCCGTCGTGGCGATCC
>JAHIOK010000408.1 GCA_018895315.1 Actinomycetota bacterium
AGTCGCCCGTGGTGCGCAAACGGTCCATAGCGTCGGTGGCGATGTTCACCGCGGTGTCGAACCCGAACGAGTAGTCGGTGGCGCGCAGGTCGTTGTCGATCGTCTTCGGCACACCGATGACATTGATGCCGTCGTTCGCGAGGCGGTTGGCGGCGGCCAGAGTCCCCTCGCCGCCGATCGCGATGATGCCGTCGATCCGGTGGCCGTAGAGGGTCTTCGAGATGTTCTCGGCGCCGCCGCGAGGCCCCTCGTAGGGGTTCGTGCGGCTCGTGCCGAGAATCGTGCCGCCGACCTTCGACAGGCCCTTCACTTCGTGGCGGGTCAGGGGGAAGAAGTCGCCGTCGACAACGCCACGCCATCCGTCGCGGATGCCGACGAACTCGATGCCGTAGTTGGTGGTGCCCTTGAGGACGACGCCGCGGATGACCGCGTTGAGTCCGGGGCAGTCACCGCCGCTGGTCAGGATGCCGATCTTCATGAAGGAGTCCTTGCTTTCGGGGGGATCAGTCCGGCGACGCTGCCACCCCCGACACTATCGCCGGATGACGCGCACTTGCCACACGCCCTCCCCCGCGAAACACCGCTAGGCGCCCCTAGGCGCCGAGTGCGCGCCGGGTGAGATGCATGAGGGCCGACAGTTGTACGGAATCGCTCGAGGCCGGATCCACGGCGTCACCGTCCAGTGCACGCGCGGCGAGACCCTGCTTCGAATCGATCAGTTCCGCGATCTTCGTGTCGATCGTGTGAGCGGCGATGATGCGCCACGCCGTGACCGGCTCGTCCTGACCGATGCGATGCACGCGGTCGATCGCCTGCGTCTGCTCGGCCGCCGTCCACGAGAGCTCGGCGAGCACGACGTTGGACGCCGCCTGCATGTTCACGCCTACTCCGGCTGCCGTCAGCGAACAGACCGCCACACCAACCCCAGGATCGTTGTTGAAGGCGTCGATCGCCTGCTGGCGCGCGGGTGCGGTCTGGTCGCCACGAAGCGATACGGTGCGCAGACCCGCGGCGGCAAAGTGCGCCTCCGCGGCATCCATCACGTCGATGTGCTTCGCGAAGAACACGACCTTGCCGACCGAGCGCTGCAGCTGCACGGTGTAGTCCGCGGCGAGCAGAGCCTTCGCTTGACCGATCTTGCGAACCATCGTGAAGACGTTCTCGCTGCCGGTGCCTGCCGCCTTGGATTCGTCGAGCTCGTTCTGCGCGACAAGACGCACGATGTCGTCGTCCACCTCGCCGGCGGCCAAACCACGGTCACCGCGGGCATCGATGATCCGGCGATACCGCGAGGCGAGTCGCTCGCCGAGCTCGCGCTCGGCCTGGCGGATCGAGCGCCCGAACTCGTCGTCCAACTCGACGGGAAGGTCGGCGATGAGCTTGTCGGGCAGGTCGGCCGCGACATCCTTCTTCTTGCGTCGCACGATGCCCATCGAGATGACGGCATTGCGCGCTTCGGGATAGAAGGCCTTGTCGGCCGGGGTCAGTCCGGTTGCGTCGAGCTTCTCCATGAGCGCGGGACCGGGCTTCTCGCCATTGGTCCAGCCGAGGAAGCGCCAGATCGCGTCGAAGTCCTCGACGTCGTTGATCAGCGGCGTGCCGGTGAGCGCGAGCAGCAGCGGGTCACGCACCTGCTCACGAATGCGGGCGCCGAGGGCGAGCACGTTCTTCGATCGCTGCGACGTGAGGTTCTTGATGAAGTGCGCCTCGTCGACGACCATGCCTTTGAGCCCGATCGAGCTGAGCCACGCGAGGTGCCGGTCGAGGATCTCATAGTTGACGATGAAGACGTCGGCGAACGCGTCGATGTCTTCGCCGTCGCCCTGGATCACGGTGGCACGACGGTGGGGAGTCCACCGCTCGACTTCGCGCGCCCAGTTCATCTTCACGACATTGGGCACGACAGCCAGCAGGGGGTAGGCATCGGCAACGGATGCCGCAAGCGCAGACTCCGCGGTCTTGCCGAGGCCCGGCTCGTCGGCGAGCAGGAAAGTGCGGTGCCCCTCACGCACGGCCTCGAGGAACCGCGACTGGTGCACCATCGCCTCGAGTCCCTTGGGCGAGATGCGATCGAATTCAGGGACGGGCGGGAGTTCCATCGTGGCGGCACTGCCACCGGCGCCGGTCTCGAATGCCTTATAGAGCGGCCCCATGAGCTCCCAGCCGTCGAGGCGGCGGCGCGGGGTCTGCTCGGGTCCTCGCGGTGCGAGGTCGGGCATCAGGAACGGGTTGGACATCTGACGCGACTCGATCGAGACCGGCACGACCTGGCGCTGGGCCAGGGCCGGCGGAACCACGGTCGTCGTGGGCGGCGCGTCGGTGATGATCAGTTCGTCGGGTGCCAGCTCCGCGCCGGATTCGATCAGCCAGTCGCGGCGCATCCGCCGTGCTACCGGAGAGGTGGCCTGGTCGACCTCGAGCAGCTGGATCAGCGAAGTGTCGCGTGCAGCGGTCTTGGCGAGGATCGTCGCCACACCGTCTAGGCGCTTGAGCAGCTCGGCGCGGGCGGCGTCGGTGAGTTCCTGGTCGGCCTTGACGCGTGCGCGCTCTTCGCGCACCAGGAATGCGATCACCTGGAACTTGACGCGATTGGTGGGGCCGAGCTTGCCGCGCTGGGCCTTTGCCTCCACCTCGCGCACCTTGCGCGCGAGGATGGGGATGACGGGCGCCTCTTCGTCGCGACGGGACGTTGAGGGTGTTCTGCGCCGCTGTGCAGATCTGCGTGCGGCGGTTGCCGTAGTCGGCATGCTCCTCCTGAGCGTGAGTGCCGGGTGATCCGGCGTCGACCGGCCGAAGGCCGAGGGAGTCGGTTGATTCCGCGGGCGGCTCGCTGCCGGGACGGACGCGGAACGGGGATGCCGTGCACCGCAGTCCCTCGCTTCAGCGAGGTGCGGGCGTCGACCGTGTTTCCCCGACACCATCCTACGTCATTCCGCGGGTTCACCACCAGAGGGTGGTAACGATGTCCTGCGTGTACCCCTCGGGGAGGTACTGGATCCAGGTTGTCGAAATCCATCCGTTGCCGCGGAAGTAATGCGACTCCCCGCGCGTGACGACGTTGTCATCCTTGTCCAGCAGCTTCTGCTCGGCGACGCAGAGAGTGCCTCCGGCGGAATCTGTGCACGCGAAGCCCGCGACCTGCATCGACTGCGTGATCGTCACCGCCTGGGAAGACGTGATGATCGACACGTTCGTCGCCAGACCCTTCTCGGACGGTGTTCCCCAGGTGCAGCGCAACGTCGGCACGCCAGAGGCGAGGATGTCGAGGGCGTCGACGTTCTGCGTCGAGAGCATCGTGACGCCGGGGTCATCCAACGGGGCGATGTTCTGCGTGAGTGTGGCGGTCATGGCCGATGAATAGATCGCGGCACACGATGCGGGCAGCGTGATGTCGGTGCCCGCCGGCCGCTTGGTCGGAACGATCGTCGGGCTTCCCACACTCCCGGGAGCGGGGGAGGTCGTCGAGACGCCGGTCGCGTCCGGTTCAGGCTGGCACGCCGTGAGGGCGAGTGGCGCGGCGATCGCCAGCACGGCCACCAACGCGATACGCATCGAACGGCGACGTGATGTCGTCGACATGGCACCTCCAGGATGTTCAGATCGACCCTAACCGAGCGATCCCCCGCACCATCGAAGGCCTCGCCCGATCGACCGAGATCCGTCAGGACACCGAGCGAAGTCGCAGGCTGTTGAGCACGACGAAGACGCTGGAGAACGCCATCGCAGCTCCTGCGATCATCGGGTTGAGAAATCCGAGTGCCGCCAACGGGAGCGCGGCGACGTTGTAGGCGAAAGCCCAGAACAGATTGCCCCGTATGACGCCCATCGTGCGCCGGCTCAATCGCAGCGCCACCGCGACCGGGGCGAGCCCATCGCGCATCAAGGTGATATCCCCCGCGTGCATCGCGGCATCCGTCCCCCCGCCCATCGCGATGCCGAGGTCGGCCGTGGCAAGCGCCGCCGCGTCGTTCACGCCGTCTCCGACCATCGCGACCCTATGCCCCCCGGACTGCAGCCGCTCGATCTCAGCGACCTTGCCTTCCGGCAGCACACCGGCGATGACGCGGTCTATGCCGGTGACATCGGCGACGGTGCGCGCCGCGATTTCGTTGTCGCCCGTGAGGAGAACGACCTGCATTCCCTGCGCATGCAGCCCGCGCACCACGTCCACGCTCTCCGGACGCACGGTATCGGACACGGCGAACACGGCGCGCGCCGTCATCACCTCGCCCTCCACCGCCCATCCTCCGACGACCACCGTGCCGCCCGATTCACCCCTGCTCACTGCAGCAGCGAGCGGCGCGGAGAGGATCGCTCCCTGCTCGATGGCGAAGCTCGGGCGCCCTGCGAAGACCCGCACTGCGTCGACGGTTCCCGTGACACCGCGCCCGGCATGGTTGCGGAAGCCCTCGACCGGACGCGCATCCACAGCAGCGAGCGCGATGGCGCGCGCGACCGGATGCTCGGAGGCAGCCTCCACCGCACCGATCAGCTCGATCGCCTCCGTGCGATCCACGCCGTCACGGAGGGTCACGCCGGCGAGCGTCATCCGCCCGCTCGTCACCGTGCCGGTCTTATCGAGCACGACGGTGTCGATCTTCTCGGCCTGTTCCAGCGCTTCCGGACCGGTGATGAGGATGCCGAGCTGGGCGCCACGCCCGGTGCCGACGAGGATCGCGATCGGGGTCGCGAGTCCTAGCGCGCACGGGCAGGCGATGATCAGCACCGCCACCGCGGCGGTGAATCCGGAAGCGATGGGCTGACCCGCGATGAGCCAGCCGAGCAGCGTGAGTACCGCAAGGGCGATGACGATGGGAACGAAGACGCCCGAGATGCGGTCCGCGAGACGCTGCACCCGGCTCTTCCCGGTCTGGGCGTCTTCGACGAGTCGGGCGATGTGCGCGAGCCGGGTCTCCGCCCCGACGGCCGTCGCCCGCACCTTCAGCCGTCCGTCTACGACGATCGTGCCGCCGGTGACGTCCGCGCCGACCACGACGTCGACCGGCACGGATTCACCGGTGAGCATGCTCTGATCGATGGACGCTTCGCCCTGTTCGACCACGCCATCCGTGGCGATCGTGCCGCCGGGGCGCACGACGAACCGCGCGCCGCTTTCGAGGGCGTCGATCGGGATGCGCCGGCCGTCGTCGAGCTCGACGTCTTTGGCGCCGAGCTCCATGAGCGAGCGCAGAGCGCTGCCCGCACGACGCTTCGACCGCTGCTCGAGGTAGCGCCCGATCAGCAGGAAGACGGTCACCGCTGCGGCGACCTCGAAGTAGATCAGAGCAGTGGCGTCGTGCACCGGGCCGAAGAGCGCGACCTCGTGCGTCATCCCGATGCGGCCGGCGTTGCCGAACAGCAGGGCCCAGACGCTCCACAGATACGCGGCACCGGTGCCGAGGGTGATGAGGGTGTCCATCGTCATCGCGCCGTGTCGGGCGTTTGCGATCGTCGCCCGGTGAAAGGGCCACCCGCCCCACAGCACGACCGGTGTGGCGAGAGCGAGCGACATCCACTGCCAGCCGGAGAACTGCCACGCGGGCACCATGCCCAGAGCCACGACGGGCGTGGCGAGGATCGCGCTCACGATCAGGCGCGCGCGGAGGCTCGTCGCTCCGGGGAGGTCTTCGGTCTCGTGGACGTGTCCGGATTCATGCGACTCGTGTACGCCCAGCGCCGGCTTCGCGCGGAACGTCGCGTCGTAGCCCGCCTCGCGCACCGCCGCGACGAGCTGGTCGGCGCCCACGCCGTCGGGATACGTCACGCGGGCCGACTCGGTCGCCAGGTTCACCGCCGCCGTCACGCCGTCGACGTTCTGCAGTCGCTTCTCCACGCGAGCAACGCAGCTTGCGCAGGTCATCCCGTCGATGTCGAGTGTTGCTTCGTGCAGCGTTCCGCCCGTGGACGACGCAGCCATCACGCGCGCCCGGCGAACGTATACCCGGCGGAATCCACCGCGCTGACGACATCCGAATCGCCGAGCGGCTCGTCCGAGGTCACGACGAGTGTGCGCGCCGACACGTCGACGGTCACGTCGGAGACACCCCTGATTGTGCCGACCTCCTTCGATACCGACGCCGCGCAGTGGGCGCACGTCATGCCGTCGACGAGATAGGTCTGAGTGGTCATGTCGGATCTCCTTCGTTGTCCTTCTGGCATCAACAACCATACCCCCTGGGGTATTCCCGGCCCAGGCATCCAACCCACTCGGTAGGGTGGCGACGTGGCCGACTCCGTCAGTAGAACTCAGCGACGGGTGCTCCTCATCGCGATCCTCGCGTCGTTCGTCGCGTTCCTCGACGGCACCGTGGTCACCGTCGCCCTGCCCGCCATCCAGCGCGACCTCGGCGGCGGCCTCGCCACCCAGCAATGGGTCGTGGATGCCTATCTCGTCACCCTGGGCGCGCTCATCCTCGTGGCGGGATCCCTCAGCGATGTCTTCGGCCGGGTCGTCATCCTCCGATTCGGACTCATCGGGTTCGGTCTCGCATCGGTCGCGATCGCCGCCGCCCCCAGCCCCGAGTTCCTCATCGTCGCGCGCGCCTTGCAGGGGGTCGCGGGCGCACTCCTGGTGCCGAGCTCGCTCGCTCTGATCACCTCGACCTTCCGGGACGCCGCACAGGCCGCCGCAATCGGCACGTGGACGGCTGCCACCACGAGCGCGATGCTCGTGGGCCCACTCATCGGCGGTCTGTTCGTCGATCTGCTGTCCTGGCGCTTGGTGTTCCTGATCAATCTCGTGCCGATCACCATCACCCTCGTGTTGCTCGCCGTCCTCGGTCACCGAGACGTGCGCAAGGCCGAATCGAGCGTGGATTGGCTCGGCGCCATCCTGTGCACCGTGGGGCTGGGCGGCACCGTGTTCGCGCTCATCGAACAACAGAATCTCGGTTGGGCCTCCCCCGCTATCTGGGGCACGATGGCGGTCGGCGTCGCCTCGTTCGCCGGGTTCCTCGTACGACAGCGGTTCGCCAGGGCTCCGATGATGCCGCTCGGCCTGTTCCGTGTCCGCAACTTCTGGACCGGCAACATCGCGACCGCGTTCATCTACGGCGCTCTCTCGCTGAATGGGCTCGTCATGGGCCTGTACCTGCAGCAGGGCGCTGGTCTGTCTGCCACGCTGGCGGGACTGGCCAGCCTGCCGAGCACTGTCATCATGATCCTCTTCAGCTCTCGAGTGGGCGCGCTCGCGGGCCGCTGGGGGCCACGGCTGTTCATGACCGTCGGCCCGATCGTGATGGCCGGCGGCGGGGCGCTGCTGCTCACCGTGTCGCCGCAGTTCTCCTACTGGACCCAGGTGCTGCCCAGCGTCCTCATCTTCGGCGTGGGCCTCACCATGACGGTCGCGCCGCTGACCTCCACGATCCTCGGGGCGATCGAACCCGAGCGCAGCGGCATCGCCTCGGCCGTCAACAACGCGGTCTCACGCGTGGCCGGGCTCATCGCGGTCGCCATGCTCGGAGTGATCGTCGGTGGCGCCCTCGATCTCGACGGCTTCCACCGGGCCGCGCTCGTGACGGTCGCGATGATGCTCGCAGGGGCAGCGGTCTCGTTCGCGGGCATCCGCAACACCGCGCACACGACCACGCGGGATGCCGCATCCGGCGCCCCGCCCGCGCACTGATCCGTCGCGAGGCACCGGATTACACTGGGGGCATGTCACACGCCGTCACCGAAGCCGAACTCGCCGCCACCATCGACCACGCGATCCTCAAGCCCGAGTTCACCCGCTCCGATGTCGACGGGCACCTCGCTTCGGCGGCCGAGTGGGGCGTCTTCTCGGTCTGCGTGCGACCGAGCGACATCGCGTATGCCGTCGAGTACCTGGCCGATACCGATGTGGTGGTCGGCACCGTGATCGGCTTCCCTCACGGCACGACATCGACCGCCGGCAAGGTGGCCGAGGTGCGCCAGGCGATCGCCGACGGTGTGACCGAGCTCGACATGGTCGTCAACATCGGATGGCTCCGCTCGGGCTTCGACGACGAGGTCGTGGCCGACATCCGGGCTGTCGTGGATGCCGCCGACGGCCATCTCGTGAAGGTGATCCTCGAGACCTCGCTCCTCGACGACGAGCAGATCGCCCGGGGCAGCCGGCTCACCGACGCCGGTGGAGCCGCGTTCGTCAAAACCTCGACCGGCTTTGCGGGCGGCGGCGCCACCGCCGCGCACGTGCGCCTCATGCGCGAGAACGTCGGCGAAGGCGTGCAGGTCAAGGCTTCCGGCGGTGTCCGCAGTCTCGCGGATGCTCTCGAGATGCTGGATGCCGGGGCCACCCGTCTCGGCACGAGCGCGAGTGCGACAATCCTGGGCGCCCTGCGCGCCGGCGGCAGCGGCGATTCCGTCGATACCGCGTCCTACTGACGTCGGCAATACCTCAGCCGGCGGCGAGCGCACCCGCTGGATCGCATCGGGGTCGGCCGCGCCAACAGACGCTCGTGATCACGCGGGGCGGGCAAGCAACGCGCGACGGACGCGCGCGACATCATCGGCCATCTGCACTTTGAGGGGCTCGATGCCTTCGAAGGCGACCATTCCGCGGATGCGTTCGACGAACTGCACTTCGACGCTGCGCCCATAGAGATCGAGCTCGGTCTCGTCGAGGACGTACGCCTCGACCTGCCGCACGCTCACGTCAGTGAACGTCGGATTGGTCCCCACGCTGATCGCCGCGGGATACCGCGTTCCCGAGCGCAGGCCATCCGATGAGCCCTGATCGACCAACCACCCCGCGTACACGCCGTCGGCAGGTACGAAGCCCTCCAGATCTGCGGGCAGGTTGGCCGTCGGAAATCCCAGAGCGCGGCCGCGCTTGAGCCCGTGGACGACCTCGCCCCACACCGACGGTGAACGACCGAGGAGCTTCGCGGCCGCCTCGACGTCGCCCTCGGCGAGCAGTTCGCGGATCCAGGTGGAAGAGACACGCCGGTCGGAGTCGATCGAACGCACATCACCGACGACATCCACACGGAAGCCGAACTCGTCGCTCATCTCGCGCAGCAGATCGGGGGTTCCTGCTCCCCCGCGGCCGAACCGGAAGTCGTCGCCGACCAGGACCGTACGCACGCCGAGGGAGTCGACGAGCACGTGCTCGACGAACTCATGCGCTGCGAGCCCCGCCAGGCGCTCGTCGAAGGTCAGCAGAAGGGTCGCGTCGACGCCGGCTGAAGCGAGGAGCGCCAGCTTCTGGTTCACCCCGATCAGGTTCTCGGGACAGATCTCGGGTCGCAAGAGGCTCAGCGGGTTGCGATCGAACGTGACGGCAACGACGCGCGCGCCGCCAGTCGCGGCATCCACACGCGCGCGCTCGATCACCGAGCGGTGCCCGGCATGCACGCCATCGAACTTTCCGATCGCCACGACCGAGGGGCCGAAGCCGGCGGGCACCTCGGATGGGTCGCGGAAGACGATCATCGGGCTGCCGCGGTCTCGACGGCTTCGCGCCCGACCGGGCGATGCGTCACGAGCCACCAGAGACCGAAGAACGGGAGCACCAGCGGGATGAACAGGTACCCCGCGCCGAACCATGACCACACGGTCGGGTGGGCGAACAGCTCGGGCAGAGCGAAGCTCAGCGTTCCCACGACTAGTACTCCGATGAGCTCGAACACGACCGCCACCACGGCAACGCGATACCACGCACCGGATGCCGAGAAGACCAGAGCGAACGTCGCGAGGATGTACACGACGGCCGACAGCGCAGACAGCGTGTAGGCCAATGGCGCCTGGTCGTAGCGCTCGGCGATCTGGACGAAGGAGCGACCGGTGGCGGCGAGGGCCATGATCGCATAGACGATCACGAGAACGCGGCCGATGCCGGTCATGCGGCGGGTGGGGGTCGAAGACATGGCCTGACCATCCTAGAGCGGGAGCATCGACGCGGCTTCGCCCGGGGGGCTTCCGTCCGGGCGGTCAGGCGAGCTGAATCGTCCAGATCACCTGCATGCGCCACACCATCACCGCGACGGCGAGCGCCGCGATACCCATGATGACGGTGCTCCAGCGGCTGCGCTCCAGGAGAGCCCAGGCAACGCCCGCGAACGGGAGGAGGGCAGCAGAGACCGCATATACCCAGAACTCGAGCAGGCTGCCGGTCGGGGGGTTGCCCGCGAACGGCGCGATGACCGCGATCACGACCTGGGCGATGAGAAACAACTGGAGCAGAGCGAGTGCCGCGACGCTGAGGTCGCTCGGCCGGCGACCCGCGAGACCCAAGACGAC
>JAHIOK010000409.1 GCA_018895315.1 Actinomycetota bacterium
GCCTTCTTCGTCCGCTTCCTGTTCCACTCGCTCGTGGTCTACGCACCCCGCACCGTCGGAGAGCCGAGCCGTGCACGGAAGTTCGTCGACGAGCTCGACACGCAGGCCGTTCGTCCGGGCGAGCTCTAGAGGCGCGAGACTGACGACGGCATCCGGCGGCCGATCTCGTCCGGCACCACGCCGCCCTCCGCGTAGGCTGTCGAGGGTGATCCATGGGGGACCGGCGATCGCGCTGGCGCACGACTACATCACCCAGCGTGGCGGCGCCGAGAGGGTGGCTCTCGCGCTTGCGCGCACCTTCAGCGACGCCCCGTTGCACACCGCGCTCTACGACCCGCTGGCGACGTTTCCCGAGTTCGCCGATGTCGACGTCCGGACCATGCCGATCAACCGGTGGGGCGTTCTTCGTCACCATCACAGGCTTGCGCTGCCTTTCCTCGCGAGGGCGGTGTCGCGGTATCCGGTTGCGGCGGACGTGCTCGTCGCATCGTCGAGCGGCTGGGCTCATGGCATTCCCACCGACGGGCGCAAGATTGTGTATTGCCACGCCCCCGCGCGCTGGCTTTATCAGGCGGAGCGGTATGCCGGCAGCGCGGAATCCCGGGGCCTCCAGTCGAGAGCAGTCTCGGCGGCGACGGCGATCCTCGGTCCTGGGCTTCGCCGATGGGATCAGGAAGCGGCAGCATCCGCCGATAGGTATCTCGTAAACTCTCGTGTCGTGCAGTCGGCGGTACGGGACGTGTACGGCATCGATGCGGAAGTCCTCGCGCCGCCGCCAGCACCGTTCGATTCCTCCGTGGAACCGGAACCCGTGATGGGCATCGACAGACCGTTCGTTCTCTGCGTCGCACGCCTCTTGCCTTACAAGAATGTCGATCTCGTGATCAGGGCGGTCGCCGCACTTTCTGATATCGACCTCGTTGTCGTCGGGGCAGGGCCCGATCGCGCGCGACTCGAACAACTCGCCGACGTGGCAGGGAACACGCATCTCGTCGGGCGGGTGCCGGACGCGCAGCTCCGATGGCTCTACGAGAACGCGGCGGGGCTCGTTGCGGCATCCTATGAAGACTTCGGCCTGTCGCCGCTAGAGGCGGCATCCTTCGGTAAGGCAACCGCGGCGTTGCGTGACGGTGGCTACCTCGACACCGTCGATGAGTCCGTCAACGGTGTGTTCTTCGATCGACTCGATCAGGATGCCGTGAGCACGGCAGTGGAGGCCCTGGTTGCGCGGGAGTGGAATCCTGCCGCCATCCGGACGCACGCCGAGGGCTTCTCGGAGGCGCGCTTCGCGCACCGCTTGCGCGCGATCGTGGATGAGGAGCTTCGCCATCGCTGAGCTCCCGGCTCTCTCTCTTCGTGCTGCACGCACCCGTTCCGCGCTTCTCGCGATGGCTTTTGCCGTCGGCTTCGTCATCCTCTACGTGACCGCGATCCTCACACCTCAGGGCCAGCAGTGGGATGCCGTTTCGCTCGGTGCTTTTCCCTGGCTGCGCAGCGACGGTTGGCTCAGCCTGTACGAGGCGAGGGAGTGGCTGCCGTTCGTCCTCCTCGCAATGGCTGCTGTCGCGGGCATCGAGAGCGTCATTCACCGCCAGTGGATCGCGATGGTCACTGTTGGCTGCCTTCTCTTGCCTACGGCCCTCGCCAGTTCCACTTTCAAGGGTGGGCTCCTCCCGCGTCCTGACCTCGGTGATTTCGCCTACAACTACCAGACCTTCCCGAGTGGCCACACGGCGATGAGCCTTGCGGCGGTCGTCGCGATCATCTGGTTCGGCCCGCGCTGGCTGAATCCGGCCCTCATCGTTCTGCTCGGCATGATCGTGTGGTTCGTCGCGGCCGCATCCCTCCTGTCGTACGCGCATCGCGCAAGCGACATCATCGGGGGGGCATTGCTCGTGGGAGCGTTCGCGTGTGCCATCTCGGCCATGGCGGGTATGCCGCCAACCGGGCGCGCGGGTGCTCGCAAGATGTGGACGTGGGTCGGGATCCTGGGGATCGCGGCGAGCGCCACTTTCCTCGGGATCGAGCAGGCGGTGCTCGTGGGCGGCGTCGATGTGCCGCTGTTCATCGACGCGATCGCACTGTCCGCGGTGGTCGCGGTCGGCGGCGTCGTGATGGTTGTTCTCACAAACCAACATCCCGCAAAGACGACGGAGTCAGGGTGATCGGGTTCGCGGGGGCGCACCGTATGGTTGTACGAGGTACGTTCGGCGTGGTCTCCTGCTGAACGGAGGGGATCAGTGAGCTAGGTGACACTTCGACAGATACTCGATGTGCTTTGGAAACGTAAGTGGATCATCGCGGCAGTGGTTGCGATCGCGTTGCTCACTGCGGTGGGCTACCTGCAGCTACGGGCTGTGAGTTACGCCAGTTCTGGCACGATCCGCCTTAACGCGGTGGTCACGAGCGCGGCCGTCAGCGGCGAGATCGGCGGCGTGTCCATCGATCTCGGCGATGGCGCCGTGCTCTCGCCCGCCGTCCTGGACCCCGCCGCAGCGGCACTCGGCGTGGACTCCGCCACGCTCGCAACTGAGGTCTCCGTGGCCTCCGACACGTCATCGCGGCTGGCTTTGGTGACCGTGTCGGCAGTCGGCTCGTCGCCCGACTCCGCCCAAGCCGCGGTGAATGCAGTTCTCACCTCCTACCAGAGTTATATCGACAGCCAGA
>JAHIOK010000410.1 GCA_018895315.1 Actinomycetota bacterium
CCCCGGTGACGGTCTCGACGAACGATTCGCGGTAATCGATTTGCGGATGCAGCGCCCGGGCGTTCGCGATCGCCTGCGGATCGGTCGCCCGCACGTGAGCGCCAAGTCCTCGCAGCTGCACAGCCACGTCGAGCGCGGGGGAGTCGCGGACGTCGTCGGAGTGGGGCTTGAACGCCAGTCTGAGTACGGCGACGGTCTTGCCGTAGGGCTGACCGTCCAGCAGGTCGACGACGTGGTCGACCACGCGCTGGCGCCGACGGAGGTTGATCGCGTCGACCTCCTTGAGGAAGGCGACGGACTCACCGCGGCCCAGTTCCTCAGCGCGCGCCATGAACCCGCGGATGTCCTTGGGCAGACACCCTCCGCCGAATCCGACGCCGGCGCCGAGGAATCGGCGGCCGATTCGCGCGTCGTACCCGATCGCGTCTGCCAACTGCGTGACGTCCGCCCCGGTCACTTCTGCGATCTCGGCCATCGCGTTGATGAAGGAGATCTTGGTCGCGAGGAACGCGTTCGCCGACACCTTCACCAGCTCGGCGGTGGCGAAGTCCGTCACCACGAGCGGAGTGTCTGCCGCCAGCGCCTGCGCGTAGACCTCTCGAAGCGCTGCTCCTGCGCTCGCCGCGGCATCGGGTTCGGCAGGCAGCCCGATCACGAGCCGATCGGGGGTGAGCGAGTCTTTGACGGCGAACCCCTCGCGGAGGAATTCGGGGTTCCATGCGAGCGTCGCGCCGCTGCCGTGCTCGGCGATACGGGCCGCGAGGCGCGCGGCGGTGCCGACGGGCACGGTAGATTTCCCCACCACGACATCTCCGGGGGCGAGGTGGGGGAGGAGCTGTTCGATCGCGGCATCCACGAAACGCAGGTCGGCCGCGTTCGAACCCTTCAGCTGCGGGGTTCCGACCGCGACGAAGTGAACACGCGAGCCGCGTACGGCCGAGATGTCATCGGTGAATCGCAGACGGCCGGTCGCGCCGGCCGCGATCAGCAGTTCGGGCAGTCCAGGCTCGAAGAAGGGAGCCTCACCGCGCGTGAGTGCCGCGAGCTTGACCGGGTCGACATCCACACCGACGACGTCGTGTCCGAGCTCCGCCATGGCTGCCGCATGGACAGCGCCGAGGTATCCGCATCCGATCACTGAGATTCGCATCGTCCACATCCTAGGGCGGCAGGTTCTTGCCCATCACCGGGCGATCGATGTCGATGGAGTGAACGCTGGCTGAGTGAATGCCGAGAAAAAGACGGAACCGGCTATGCACCAGGCAATTTCCAAGCGTCAAGGTGAGCGCTCATGCCACGATGGAACAGTCGCCTTTCCCACAGGCGTTCGCCATTCGGAAGCAGGCCCCATGCAGCTCACGGTCATCGTGCCCACCTTCAACGAGGCACCGAACGTCGCAGAACTCGTTCGTCGCATCGATGAGGCGACCGTCAGCTTCGAGACCGAGATCATCTTCGTCGACGACAGCACCGATGCCACGCCAGATGCGATCCGCGCGGCGGCAGAGGCCGCAGACCTCCCGGTCCGCCTCATCCACCGCGACAAGCCCGCCGGCGGTCTCGGCGGTGCCGTGGTTGAAGGCATGCTCGCTGCAGCATCCGATCTGTGCCTCGTCATGGATGGCGACCTGCAGCACCCGCCGGAGGACATCCCGAGCATGGTGCACCGCTTCCGCCACGGTGACGTCGATGTCGTTGTCGCTTCCCGCTACGTGGGCGACGGTGATTCGGGTGGACTCGCCGACCGGTCACGTGTGCTGGTTTCTCGCGCCTCGACCGCGCTCACCAAGGCCATGTTCCCCGTGCGACTCAAGGGTGTCTCCGACCCCATGACCGGCTTCTTCCTTGTCGATCGACGTGCCATCGACCTCGAAGGCTTGAAGCCGCGCGGCTTCAAGATCCTTCTCGAGATCCTCGCGCGGCGTTCGCTGCGCGTCGCCGAAGTGCCTTTCCGCTTCGCCGAGCGCTTCGCCGGCGAGTCGAAGGCATCGTTTCGCCAGGGGTTGCATTTCCTCACCCAGCTGACCGGCCTCCGCTTCGGCAAGATGTCGCTGTTCGCGATCATCGGCGGGCTCGGCGCGATCGCCAACCTGGCGATCATGTACGGGTTCACGCACACCGGCATGAACTATCTCGTCGCGGCCGTGATAGCTGCCGAGATCACGATCCTGGCGAACTTCTTCGCGCAGGAGCGCTTCGTCTTCCACGACATGAAGGGTGAGGCGAACGGCACCTGGTCGCGCTTCCTCAAGTCGTTCGCCTTCAACAACGCCGAGGCCGTCATCCGCATCCCTGCGATTGCGCTGCTGGTCAACACCTGGCACATCTCGAGCGTCATCGCTGCGGGGATGACCCTGGTCGTCGCCTTCTTCGTCCGCTTCCTGTTCCACTCGCTCGTGGTCTACGCACCCCGTCGCGTCGGTGAGCCGAGTCGCGCACAGAAGTTCGTCGACGAGCTCGACACCCAGGCCGTTCGTCCGGGCGAGCTCTAGAGGCGCGCGGCTGACGACGGCATCCAGCGGCCGATCACCGTAGCCGCAGCGGGTCGCCGAAGTCGTCAGTGGGTGTCATCCGAGCGGCGTTGATGACCGAAACGGACAGGGCCAGCAGTGTGGTCGCCATGACCAGAATGTACTGCGCGGTGCCGCCCGTATGTACAGCATCCAGCGGTGCGAGTCGGAAGGTGACGACCCAGAAGACGGTCAATATCGCAAAGCTGAGGATGCTGCGAGGGCGGCGGTCTCTCAGTGCGTGCGCCGCCCATACCCAGAGCAGGGGAAGCATCAGGATGCGGTAGCCCAGGTGTGAAACGGGTATCAAGAGCACCAAGGCTCCCATGATGTTCCACATGGCCAAGGAGTCTGTGCCGGGTGCGCGGAGGGTCACCACCAGTAGTGCGATGACGATGATGGCGAGGACCCAGGAAATCGCCCGACCGAGAAATGGTGCAATCGCGAGGGGAGTCATCACCTGGTTGTCTGTGAACAGAAATCGATCCAGTCCCCA
>JAHIOK010000411.1 GCA_018895315.1 Actinomycetota bacterium
CCTCTCGAGCACCCACACGGCGAAGGGCGACCCGCGAACCGCCGTGCTGCAGGCCCTGTCGAGCCGCATCCTGGGGCACTCCGAGCCCACCAGCTACGCGGACTTCCTGCGCCAGCGCGTCGAGACGAACTACCTCACCGGAGCACTGCTGATTCCCGAGGCGCACGTCGTGCCCGCGCTGGAGGATGCGAAGAAGAACCGTGCCATCTCGATCGAAGATCTGCGCGACGCCTACTCGGTGTCATACGAAACAGCGGCGCACCGCTTCACGAACCTCGCGACGACGCACCTCGGCATCCGCGTGCACTTCTTGAAGGTGCATGAATCGGGCACGATCACGAAGTCGTACGAGAACGACGACGTGAACTTTCCGAAAGACCGGCTCGGGGCAATCGAAGGGCAGATGTGCTGCCGCAAGTGGACGAGCCGAGTCGTCTTCGGCGTCGATGACCACTTCAATCCGTATTACCAATACACCGACACGGGCAACGGGACGTACTGGTGCACGGCCCGGGTCGAGGCATCCAGTGAGGGTGCGCACTCGGTGAGCGTGGGTGTGCGGTTCGATGATACGAAGTGGTTCCTCGGCCGCGACACCCCGAACCGGGGAGTGTCGAAGCACTCCGTCGAGGTGTGCTGCCGGCGCGCTCCCGCCGAGTTGGAGGGGGCCTGGCGCGATAACGCGTGGCCGAACGTGCGCACTCCGCGGACGCTTCTGGCGACCCTTCCGACCGGGGCGTTCCCCGGTGTGGACACGACCGACGTCTACGAGTTCCTCGAGGCCCACGCCCCGCGCTGACCCGGGGCTGCCGCCGGCCCGGCCGGTCCGCCTGGCGTGCCCGGGAACTGCAGGATGGGGCGGGTGAGGCGCCCGGCCGGGTCATCGGCTGCACACGCCCGATTGAGCAGTTCCCGGGCACGCGCGGGCCTACGGTTGCGGGATGGCGCGCGGCCGCCATCCCATACCCTGAACCTGGCGCCCTCCCGCGGAGCTAGAGTGCAGCGTTGTATCGCAGCCGAGGGGGCTCGTCGTCCATCGCCGCCAGGAGGAGCTCGGGGTTCGCGACCGGGAACGTGGTGACGAGATGCTCGCCGTCGTCGTCCGCGATGTCATAGGCGAGGGCGAAAGAGCCGGATGACCCGGCTCGTCCGAGTGCCAGGCGTGCACGGAGGTGCGCCGAGCCGTTCGCGAGGTCGTGGGTGCGCACGACCGACGAGGCCAAGAGGTCTCGCGCCGCACGAGTGATCCGCGCAAGTGGCGTCGGGTGCCCGAGCCGGGGGAGAAAAGCGTCCGACGGAAGCCCGTACGCGTGGGCGAGGGTGCCGTCGAGCCAGCGTTCCCGCTTGAGACCGTACGGTGTCGGGGCGTCCGAGAGGAGATAGCCGTACACATGGAGGAGGCCGGCATTGCCCACCGGCCAGGTGGCCCAAGAGCCGATGCGCGCGTGCAGCGCGTCGAACAGCGCACGCGGGATGACAGCGCTTCCGGTGTTCTCATCGATGATGCTCGACCGCCCCCAGGCGCGGAATCGCCCGGCCGCCGCATCGGCATCCAGTGACGGACCGAGCCAGTCGAGGGACGAGATCGCGGCGTCCGGATCCGTCCTCGCTACGCGGGCGGCGGCGTCGAGGGCAGAGCGCATGGCACCAGGGTAAGCGTTCCGCTTCGCGGCACGTGCGTCGGAATTTACGTGGTGTTCACTTTGTGCGGCCTATTCGTCCATAAAGAGAGTGCATCATGGACAATGCGTCCGGCAGTGATGTCCACCGCGGACCAGAGAGTGCATCGTGCCCCTTCCCATTCTGATCTTCGACTTCGACGGCACTGTCGCCGTGGGTGACGGCCCCGTGGTGGCCTACGCGCGCGGCGTGGCGGATGCGGCCGATCTCGGTCACGGATTCGCCGCGGAGATCGCGCGCCGGCTCGCGGCGTCGAACACCTCCGACGTGATCGATGGCTACGACCTCGTCCGCGTCGCGGCCCTCGAGGCGGGCGCGGATGACGCGGCATTGGCAGCCGGGTACACGGCGAGTCGCGAAGCGCTGGGTTCCGACCGAGCGCCCGTAGCAACCCCCGCAGGGCTGGCGGAGCTGCTCGCATCGGTCGACGCCGAACGCATCCTGGTCACGAATGCCCCTGCGGTACGCCTGCGTGACGTGCTCGCAGGACTCGGCCTCGCCGGATCGTTCGACCGCATCGTCACCGACGCCGCCAAGCCCGCGGGGCTGGACGCACTGCTCGACGAGCTGGCACCCACGGGCGCTCCGGTGCTCAGCATCGGTGACGTCTGGCGCAACGACCTCGCCCCGGTGCACGCCCGCGGTCATGCCACGGCACTGGTGGGCGCTTTCACCGACCCGGCGGCCGTCCCCACCTACCGTGCCGGCCGGCTCGAAGACCTGCTGCCGCAGATCGCGGCATGGGTGCACGGCAACTCCGACGACTCCCGCTGACCCCTTCCCGCCCGCACCGCCCCTACCGAAGAGGAATCATGAAAACCACCCGTTCCCGCCTCGTCGCGGCATCTGCTGCGCTCCTTACCACCGCCCTCGCACTCGCCGGCTGCGCGAGCAGCGGTTCGGCCTCATCGTCGGCCACTCCGCAAGACCCCACCTCTCTCGTGCTTGCACTCGTGCCCTCGCAAGACCAGTCCGGACTCGTCGACACGGCCGCCCCGCTCACCGACTACCTCACCAAAGCCCTCGGCATGCCGGTGACCGGCGTCGTGTCCAAGGACTACCAGGCCGCGGTCGAGGCAATGGGTGCGGGCCAGGCGCAGATCGGCTTCCTGCCGTCGCTCCAGCTGTGGCAGGCCAACGATCGCTACGGCGCGAAGGTCGTGCTGCAGACCGAGCGCAACGGCGCCATCACCTACCCGGGTCAGTTCATGACCAACAACCCCGACAAGTACTGCACCACCACGCCGGTCGAGGTGAAGGGCATGCTGTATTGCAACGGCACCGACGCGCTCAAGGGTCCCGCAGGGCTGGACTCGATCACCAAGATCAAGGGCGCCAAGGTCGCCGTTCTCGGGGCCGGATCGCCCGCGGGCTACATCTACCCGATGCTCGCACTCAAGGAAGCGGGAGTGGACATCGACAACGACTTCCAGAAGATCCCCGTCACGGCCAATGACGCCTCCGTGCTCGCCGTCTACAACGGTGACGCCGAGGTCGGCTTCAGCTTCTGGGATGCGCGCACCACCGTTCAGAAGGACAAGCCGGATGTCGGGCAGAAGGTCGTCGTCTTCGCCATGACCGACGAGATCCCCAACGACGGCGTCGCGGTGTCGAAGGATCTCTCGGCCGCCCTGCAGCAGAAGATCACCTCCACCCTCGCTGACTA
>JAHIOK010000412.1 GCA_018895315.1 Actinomycetota bacterium
CGCGATCACCGTCGATGCGTTCGTCCGCACCCACCGCGGCATCGAAGAAGTCGATCACGTCGGTGAAGTCGACTGTTCCCATGGCCTGACGGATGGCGCGTCCGTGGGCTCGCCCGTACCCCGCGGAGCCCCGCGGGTTGCAGTAGACCACTGCGTAGCCGGCATCGACCAGCACCTGGGTCTCGTCGAAGAGATGTATGCCATAACTCGCATACGGTCCGCCGTGGATCTGCAGGAGGACCGGGAACGGGCCGTCACCCTCCGGAAGCGCGACCCATCCGTGCACGGGATACCCGTCACGCGCGGTCACCGTGAGCTCACGCGGGACGACGGTCGCAAGGTCCCGGACCGCGAAGTCGGTGAGGGTGTGGGCGCCGTCGTCGTCGATCCGGACGATCTCACCCGACGACGATGGCGTCGCGACCGACGCGACGATGAGGTCGCCGGCCGCAGCGTGACCGCCGACTTCGACGTCACTGCTCACGACCTCAGACCATGCACCGGTGCGTGTGACACGCAGCAGGCGCACTCGGCCGCGCGTGCGATCCTGCACGAGGAAGTCGTCGCCCATCGGCGTGATGTGGCTGCCGACCTCGCCCAGGTCGATGCTCTCCGGATCGGTCAGGCGCCGGGGCCCCTCCGCCTCGAGAACCCAGAGCGCGACACCCGGAGCGACGAAGTCCACCCCCGTCGGCCCCGCATCGGAGGCCAGCACCGCGACGATACCGTCGGCGGCCACCGCGATCCCGCCGAGCGAGAGGTTCTGCCCGCGCCCGATCACCTCGCGCTCGCCCGCGCCATCGACGCTGACCGCAACGAGGCGAGAGCGCAGGTCGCGGCGTTCGGGCTCGATCTCGTCGACCTCGGTGAGGATCTCTCGGCCGTCGATGGTGAAGGCCAGTCCGCTGTGTGAGTGCGCACCCGCGGTGAGCGCTCGAGCCTCGGCGGCCACCACACGCTTCTTCGCCGGCGTCTCGCCCTCGGCGAGAACGACCGGTGCGGGCTCGTAGAACGGCTCGGCATCGATCACCGGAGCCTCGATCACGAACACGTGCGCGGGACGATCGGCGAGGTAGCCGAGTCCGTTTGCATGCCATCGGATGCCGGTGACGTGCCGGGGCGACTCCGCCGAGGCATCGAGGCCTTCCACACTGCCGTAGCGGCCGGGCTCGGGAACGCGGGCAAGGTAGGCGATCAGGGTGCCGTCGGGCGACCAGGTGAACTCACTCACGCCGAGGGGCGCGTCGGTCGCTTGCACGGGCTCGCCCCCGCCACTGGCGATGACGAACACTTGCGCCTTGCCTTTGCCGTCGGCGCGGAGGAACGCGATGCGTGCACCGTCGCGCGAGAGCCGTGGGCCGGCATCCGCTGTTCCTCGAGTCACCCTCCTCGGCGCTCCGTCCGGCAGATCGATGCGCCAGAGCTGACCGACGGCGCGGTTCGCCGTGAGGTCAGGGCGGGAGGTCGCGAACACGACGAACGAACCGTCGGGTGCGAGGTCGGGGTGCCCGACCGAGACGAGCTTCTCGATGTCGACGGCGCGCACGTCACTCCCCCGCGAAGGCGCTCGTGTCGCCGACGAGGCGGGTGTTGTCGTCGGGAATGGGATCGACGGCGGCCTGGGCCACCTCGGCAGCGAACTCGGACACGTTGTACAGGCGTCCAGCCGATTCACGACGAGACGCGATCGCTCCGGGGTTCGCCCGCTCGAGGAGCGTCGCGGTGATGGTGCCTTCGATCATGTCGCCCGAGACGACGACGAACCCAACGCCCTGTGCCTCGAGCGCGGGGATGCGCTCGCGCAGAGCGTCTTCGCCGGCGCGCTTCGAGCGTGCGACCGGCTCGTACTCGGGCATCGTCGGCGTCGTGCGGATGAAGTGTGCCTGGTGGCTCGTGACGAACACGACACGCGAACCTTCGTGCAGGAGCGGCAGCGCACCCTCGAGAACGCGCACCTGCGCGTCGCGGTTCAACTGAAGCGCGTAGTCCTCGGCCATGCCGCCCTCCATGCCCCCGGATGCGTTGAGCACGAGGACGTCGAGCGAGCCGAACTGCTTCTCGATCGCGGAGAACAGCGCCGCGACGGAGTCGCCGTCGGTGAGATCGGCGCCGACGACGAGCGCTTCGACTCCGAGGCCGCGCAGCTCGGTCGCGAGCTTCTCGGCGCGAGGAGCCTTGTTGCGGTAGTTGATGACGACGTTCGCGCCGGCCTCGGCGAGGTAGCGCACGGTGTCGGCACCGATGCCCCTCGAGGATCCGGTCACGAGGGCGGTCTTGCCCAACAGCGATCCGGGGGCGAGAAGGGGTGTGGATTCAGACACGGGAACTCCTGGGGATGCCGGCGCCGCGAAGCGGCGAATACCGCGGACCGCACAGTCGTGCGCGGGCGCTCATCGACCCTACCAACGCACCTCTCTGACCGCCCGGCGAGCTCCCGCCCGTGTTAGGTTCGGAATGCGAGGAGGCGGGCATGGAAATCATCGCAGCGGTCGAGCAGTTCGCGTGGATCGGGTGGATCGTCCTGATCGCGGTCTTCCTCGTGATCGAGATGCTCACCCTCGATTTCACGTTCCTGATGCTGAGCATCGGCGGCGTCGCAGGACTCATCTCTGACTTGTTCGGTGCGCCGGTCTGGCTGCAGGTCGTGATTGC
Organism: Actinomycetota bacterium; assembly: GCA_018895315.1. Classification (GTDB taxonomy): domain Bacteria; phylum Actinomycetota; class Actinomycetes; order Actinomycetales; family Microbacteriaceae; genus Microbacterium. Next base: position 2,653 of record JAHIOK010000412.1, read on the forward strand.
CGCCGCAGTGGCCGCGCTCCTCATCCTCGTGCTGAGACCGCCGCTGCTGCATCGGCTGCGTCGTGGCGAAGATCCGACACCCACGAATGTGGCGGCGCTCATCGGACTGTCCGGCCAGGTGATCGCCACCGTATCCTCGCTCGGCGGGCAGGTCAGGCTGTCGAACGGCGACATCTGGACCGCACGCGCCGACGAACCACTCGACCTCGCCCCCGGCACATCCGTCCGGGTCGCTCGCATCGACGGCGCCACCGCGTTCGTCCGCACCGCTGAGGAGCACCGACCGGCATGACTCCCGAGTCCATCATTCCCACCGCGATCGGCTGGCTTGTCGCGGTCGCGGTCTTCATCTTCGTGCTGGTCGTCATCGTCCGCTCGATCCGCATCATTCCGCAGGCGAGTGCCGGAGTGGTCGAGCGTCTCGGCCGGTACCACAAGACCCTCATGCCCGGCTTGAACGTGCTGGTGCCGTTCATCGACCGCGTTCGCCCGCTCATCGACATGCGCGAACAAGTCGTCTCGTTCCCGCCGCAACCCGTCATCACCGAAGACAACCTGGTCGTCTCGATCGACACAGTCGTGTACTTCCAGGTCACCGACGCCCGCGCCGCCACCTACGAGATCGCGAACTACCTCGGCGCCGTCGAGCAGCTCACCACCACGACGCTCCGCAACGTGGTCGGCGGACTGAACCTCGAAGAGGCACTGACCAGTCGCGACAACATCAACGGGCAGCTCCGCGTCGTCCTCGACGAGGCCACCGGCAAGTGGGGCATCCGGGTCGGACGCGTCGAGCTCAAGGCAATCGATCCGCCGCTGTCGATCCAGGACTCCATGGAGAAGCAGATGCGCGCCGAGCGAGACCGTCGCGCCGTCATCCTGACTGCGGAGGGCACCAAGCAGTCAGCGATCCTTACCGCAGAGGGTGCCCGTCAGGGCGAGATCCTCCGCGCCGAGGGTGACAAGCAGGCTGCGGTGCTCCGCGCACAGGGCGAGGCAGAGGCGATCACCACCGTCTTCAACGCGATCCACCTCGGCAATCCCGATGACAAGCTGCTGGCTTACCAGTACCTGCAGACCCTGCCCAAGATCGCAGACAGCGCGTCGAGCAAGCTCTGGATCATCCCCAGCGAGCTCACCGAGGCCCTCAGGGGCCTCAGCGGAGCCTTCGTCGGCAAGGGCGCGTACGCCGGACCCACGACCGATCCCACCGCCGCTGTCCCGCCCACCCCTGTCACCGCGGCATCGACTCCCCCGGCGGCACCTTCGGCTCCCGCGGCTGCATCTCCGACTCCGGCGCCCCCCGCAGAAGCCTCGGCTCCCGAGGCCTCATCCCCCGTCGATCCGACGCTTCCGCCGCAGTGACCCACCCGTGGTTCGCGGGGGCGTCCTTCCCCCGTGTGCTCGCTCACCGTGGCCTGGTGAACCCGGATGCTGCGGCGCACGGTGTCGTCGAGAACTCCTTCGCGGCGATCGCCGAGGCGCACGGCGTAGGCGCCGAGTACGTCGAGTCCGACTGCCACCTCACCTCTGACGGCGAGGTGGTGCTCTTCCACGACGCCGATCTCCTGCGCGTGACCGGAGATCCACGTCGGATCGCCGAGGTCAGCCTTCGCGAACTCGAACATCTGATGGGCGACAGAGGCGGTCTCATCACCCTGGCGCAGGCACTCGATGGATTCCCGACGCTGCGCTTCAACCTCGATATCAAGGCCGAGGACGCCGCGGTTCCGGCCGGTCGTGTGATCGCCCCGCATGCGGACCGAGTGCTGGTCACGAGCTTCTCCGACGCGCGCCGCCGGGCCGCCCTCGCCGAAGCGGAGCGGGCCGGCGCCGACATGCGTCCGGCCACGTCGGCCGGCACAGGCACGATGGCCCGCATCCTGGCAGCGTCGACCTCGCGCTCGTCGCGGCTCGTGCGACGCGCTCTCGCCGGCGTCGATGCCCTGCAGATTCCGGAGCGACAGGGGCGGCTCCGCATCCTCACGCCCCGCCTCCTCGAGCACGCGCACAGTCACGGCGTCGAGGTGCACGTGTGGACCGTGAACGAGCCGGAAGACATGCGGCGACTCTTCGCCATGGGTGTAGACGGTATCGTCACAGATAGAGCGGACATCGGCCGGGCCGTGGCGGAAAAGTCACCCCGAGCGGAATGAGCTCCGCGATCGACCAATCCCGCTGTGCATCCACTGTGAATGCTCGCGTTCGACGCGGAGTTCGGATGATCCATCCAGGTCGCAGCGTTAGACCTGTCACAGACGAGAGGACCACACAATGGCAGATCGCAGCCTCCGAGGCATCCGCCTCGGCGCCCAGAGCCTACAGAGCGAAGAGGGCGTCGTTTTCCACGAGCGCACTCAGCAGACGTATACGTGCACCGTCTGTGCACGCGACACCACACTGACCTTCGCAGCCGACGCAGAAGCGCCGCAGGCGTGGGAGTGTCGCACCTGCGGGTCCGAAGCCGTCCTGCGGGTCGGCGACGGCACCGTCACCGTCGACCACAGTGAAGACAAGATCCCCCGCACGCACTGGGACATGCTCCTGGAGCGCCGTACGATTCCCGAGCTCGAAGAGCTCCTGGAAGAGCGGCTCGCTTTCATCCGCGACCGCCGTGGCGCCGGTGACGACGTCACGAAGCAGAAGATCAGCGCCTGATCTTCAGCCCTCCAGTGAGACGCCGGTTCCTTCGGGAGCCGGCGTCTTCGCGTGGCGGCGACGCCACATCAGTCCGGCGCCGAGCGCGAGCAGCACGGCGAGGCTGCCTCCGGCGATCACACCAGGGATCACCGGGCCCAGGAACGCCGCGGGCGTGAGCCCGGTGCGCAGTGGCACATCGGTCAGCATGTCGCCCGCGGTGTCCGCCGGAATCCCGGCGATTTCGGAACCGTCCGGACCGATCACCTGGCTGGTGCCGACCGTCGACAAGTTGACGACGGAGCGCCCGGTCTCGATGGCCCGCATCCGGGCGAACGCGAGCTGCTGCAGGTTCTCGTCGGTGCCGCGGAAGTCGGCATTGTTGGTCTGGAACATGTAGACCTGGGCACCCTGGTTGGCAGCATCCCAGACCACGTCGTCGTAGATGACGTCGAAGCAGATAGCGAGCCCCACGCCCACGCCGTTCACGTCGAACAGTGGCGCGGCCGTGCCCGGGGTGTACTCGCGCTGGATCAGGTCGATGAGATCAGGGGCGAACATCCGGAAGAACCACCGATCGGGTACGTATTCGCCGAACGGCACCGGATGCCGCTTGTCATACGTGGCCGTCGCACCCTCGCCCGCACGCCAGAGCATCGAGGTGTTGAAGTACTGATCCCCCCGACCCGTGACGGTGTTGACGATGAGCGGGGCGTTCACCTCTGCCGACAGCGCGTCGAGGGCCGCCGCGGTGGCGGCATCGGTGGACGGGTCGGAGTCGACGCTGCCCTCCGGCCACAGGAGCACATCCATCTGCTCGCCGAACAGCGGGGCGCTGGCCTTGAGCTGGGCGTTCAGCACCCCGTTGCGGGGGCGCTCGTCGAAGTAACCCGAAGGTCCGTTTCCTTGCACCGAGCCGACCCGCATCGTGCCCGCCGCCGTGGTCGGAAACTGTGGCGTGGCGATCAGCAGCACCGCGATCAGCGCGGTGGGAAGCGCCGTGCGGAGGTCGCTGAATTGCGCCGAGCGGACGTACTCGATGAGCGCGGCGCAGAACGCGACGATCAGGAAACTCAGACCCGACACCCCCACCCAGGAGGCAACAGCCGAGAAGGGCCCGTCCGCCTGGGTGATGCCGACGCGGCCCCAGGGGAATCCTCCGTAGGGCCAGTTTCCGACGAGCATCTCGCGCACGGTCCACAGCCCCCCGACCAGCAGCGGGAGGAGGGTGAGACGAACCCAACGGGCGGGCAGCAGCCGCGGTATCCACCCGTAGGCCAGAGCGATCGGAATCGTCGCGATCGCCGTCAGCGCCGCCTCGAACAGCGACAGCGCCAGCCACGGCACCGGTCCGAGATAGCGCGCCGTGAACACGACGTTCATCAAGAAGAACGGTGCACCGAAGGCGAAGCCGACCAGCACCGCGCTCCACACGCGGCGACCGATGATCGACACGAGGGCGAACACCACCGCGACGAACGCCATCGGCCACCAGCCGACGTCGGGGAACGCGAGGTCGAGCGTGAAACCGGCCACGATCGCGGTGAGGACCGCAGCCCAGAGCGGGAGGATCGGTCGCTCACGGCGTGATTCGGACACCCCTC
>JAHIOK010000028.1 GCA_018895315.1 Actinomycetota bacterium
CAGCGTTGCCCGGCTTCAGGATCGCCGTGGGGCTGGATGTGTTGGACGGCAGGAACCACGACGGAAGCCATCCGATCTGCTGAGCCTTCTGCAACGACGAGATCACCAGTGGTGTGATCGACATCGCGTTGAAGAAGACGTCGGCACCGGATGCGGCGAGTTCGGTGAGCTGGGCATCGACCGAGGTGTCGGTCGCCTCGTAAGTGAGTTCCTTGACGACCTGGATGTTGGACGCTCCCTTGATCGCGGCTTTGAAACCCTCGACGTACCCCTGGCCGTAGTCGTCGTTCTGCGACAGGATCGCGACCTTATGGGCGCTGCCCGAGCTGGCCAGGAGCTTTCCGAAAGCCTCACCCTCGTTCTGGTAGGTCGGGACGAAGCCGAGCTGCCACGGACTCTGCGTCTTGTCGCTGAAGAGGGGATCGCCGGTCATCACGAGCACCTGCGGGACCTCGGCCTTGATCGCTGCATCGCGGAAGGCGCGGTTGGTGGGTGTTCCCAGGCCCGCGGTCTCGGCGAAGACGCCGTCAGAGACCATCTGCTGGAAGTTGGCCAGTGCCTTCTGGGGATCGTAGGCATCGTCGTACGACTTGATCTCGACCTTCCGGGTCTTGCCGTCGCCGAACTTCACCCCGCCGGAAGCGTTCTTGGCACCGAAGTAGGCGGTGACGCCTGCCACCGTGCAGGTGCCAGGTCCGGCGGTGGCGCCGCTGAGGGGAGTGGTGATCCCGAGGGTGATCGTGGTGTCGGTGATGCCGGGGCTTGCCGCAGCGCCGCCGTTCGCATCCGTGCCGCCTCGCGAGCATCCCGCCAGTGCGAGCGCGAGCACGGAGGCCGTTGCGACGATGCTGACGAGCGCTCCACTTCTTCTTCGAATGGTCATTTCTGCCCTTGCCTCTCTGTGGAGCCGGGCCGTGCCGGCGGGGGTGACGGTGTGACTTGCGGATGTGTGGTGTGAGAGCTGCGCCTTCGCGCCGTCAGCCGGGCGATGACGCGGGGAAGCGATACGAGGCCGCGTGGCAGCAGGAAGAGCACCGCGAGCAGGATGACGCCCTGGCTGATCGCCGTGAGGTTGGGATCGATCGCGTTGGTCAGCTGCGGTACGAGCACGTAGTACACGCCCCCGATCAGCGAGCCGGCGATGCTGCCCGCCCCGCCGATGACCATGGCGGCGAGCAGAGTGATGGAGTGGCCGAAGCTCATGGTTTCCGGCGAGGTGTATCCGATTGCCGCCATGTAGAGGAACCCGCTCACACCGCCGAGGATCGATGCGATCGTGAACGCGATGACTTTGTAGCGGTAGGGGGAGATGCCCATCGACAATGCCACCGCCTCGTTCTCGCGAACGATGGCGAGCGCTCGACCGAACTTCCCCCGGACGAAGTTGCGCGCGAGGAGGAAGCACGTCGTGGCGATGGCAATGACGATGTAGAGCTCCCACTGGTCGTCGTAGAGCCCTGTCCATGCGGGTGCGCTCGAGAACGAGGCGGAGGTGCCCTGCGAGCCGCCGGTGAGGTCGGAGAATCGCTTGGCGAGGGGAACGCCGACGATCGGCAGTGCGATCGTGACCATTGCGATGGCGAGCCCTCCGAGCCGCGCCGCCGCCAGGGCGACCAGCAGCCCAACGACACCGGGAATCAGACACGCGGCGGCGAGCACGACGACGATGTTCCACCCCGCGTTCACGCCGTAGGCCGTCACGTAGGCACCGAGCCCCACGAAGAAGATCTGGCCCAGCGACACCTGACCGGTGTAGCCCATGACGATGTTCAAGCCCAGCACGGCCACGGCGTAGACACCGATGCGAGTGAGTGTCTGGTTGGCGAAGACCGGCAGGCCGAGCGGTGCGAGCACCAGCACGATGGCGATCACCGCGATGGCCCCCCACCGCACCCAGCGGGAGGCGAACAGCTCAGAGATCCGAGACATCAGACACGCACCACGACTTTCCGGCCGAACAGTCCCTGCGGACGCAGGATCAGGATCACGAAGATCAGGATGAACGGCACCGCGATGCGGAGGTCGTAGCCGATGAAGGGGACGTAGACCGCTGCGAGGTTCTCGAGGATCCCGATCCCCCACGCGGCGACGATCGCGCCCATTGGAGAGTTGAGCCCGCCGATGATGACGGCCGCGAGCGCGTACACGAGCGCCGTGTCGAGCATCCCCGGCGTGAGTGTGAGCTGCGGCGCAACCAGCGCTCCGGCGATCGCGCCCAGGCCCGCGGCCAGACCCCACCCGGTCATGAGCAGCCGCCCCACCGGCAGTCCGGAGAGCGCCGCGGACTGCGGGTTGATCGCGACGGCTCGCAGCGCCAGGCCGAGCTTGGTGCGCATGAAGAGCACTTGCAGCACGACGACGATCAACCCGATCGCGAGGATCGTGCCGAGCGAGCGAACGCTGACCACCGCGCCCAGCAGCGGGAAGCTCGCTAAGGGGAACAGTGAAGGGAACTGGATGTTGTTGTAGCCCCAGATCCAGCCGCAGATGCCGGTGACGAGTGTGAACAGCCCGATGGTCACCACCACCGCCGTGTCGGGGTCGCCCCCCTCGAAGCGCCGGATGAGGAACCGCTCGATGACACCGCCGAGGAGGAACGAGATCGCGACCGAGCCCAGGATTGCGAGGATCAGAGGCATCCCGAGCTGTGTCAAGGCCCAGGCGAAGTACGCCGAAAGCACGGCCAGTCCGCCCTGGGCGAAGTTGATCAGACCTGTCGCCTGGTTGACCAGGACGATCGCGAGGGCGAGCGCGCCGTAGATCGACCCCGTAGACAGGCCGTCGATGACGAGCTGGATGAATGTGCCCATCGCTCAGCCTCCCAGGTAGGCGCGGCGGATCTCGTCCATGCCGCGCAGTTCCGCGGTCGTTCCGCTGAGCGCATTGCGTCCCACCTCGAGGACGGTCGCGGAGTCGACCAGTGTGAAAGCCAGACTGGCGTTCTGCTCGACGACGAGCATCGAGATTCCCGATTCGGTGCGGAGGCGTCGGATCGAGTCGTAGACCGCTCGGGCGGTGCTCGGTGCCAGCCCGAGAGAGGCCTCGTCGAGCATCAGCAGGCGTGGTCTTGCCATGAACGCCCGGGCGATCGCGAGCATCTGCTGCTCTCCGCCGGAGAGGGCCGCCGCGCTCGATCCAATCCGGTCGCGCAACTGCGGAAAGAGGTCCAGGCAATAGTCGATGTCGCCGCTCACGGCCTTGCGGTCATTGCGCAAGTAGGCGCCGACGCGGAGGTTGTCGCGCACCGTGAGCTGCCCGAGGGTGCCGCGGCCCTCGGGGACGTGAGCGATGCCGAGAGCCGCGATCTGCTCGGGACGAGAACCTCGAATGTCGCGGCCTTCGAATGTGATCGTGCCGCGTGTGCGAACCGTCCCGCTGATCGCGCGCAGCGTGGTGGTCTTTCCGGCACCATTGGCGCCGAGGATGCCGACGGCTCCGCCCTCCGGAACGCGGAGCGAGACACCGTCGAGCACCTGCACCGGTCCATAGGACGCGGTCACATCGACGAGCTCAAGCAGCATCATCGGCCGCATCCTTTCCGATGTACGCCTCGATGACGCGAGGGTCGGACTGCGCCTCGACGGCGGTCCCTTCCATCAGGACTCTGCCGTGATCGAGCACCATGACGCGATCGGTCAGCGCGGCGATCAGCCCCATGTGGTGCTCGACGATCACCACAGTGACGTCGAACTCGTCCCGGATGCGTCGCACCTGCGCGATGAGCTGGTCGACCTCGGAATGGGGGAGCCCGGCAGCGGGCTCATCCAGCAGGAGCAGACGGGGCCGCAGCAGGAGAGCGCGGCAGAGCTCCACGCCCTTGTGCAAGCCGTGGGAGAGCTCATCAGGGGTGCGCTGTGCTGCCCACGCCAGGCCGAAGCGATCGAGCAGATCGAGGGCGTCCGTGCGCAGGCCGCGCTCGTCCCGCCCCGTGGGCGGGAGTCGCAGCGCCCAGCTGAGCGGACCACGGCGCAACTGGATGTGTCCGCCGAGCATGACGTTCTCGAGCACGGTGGCGTGCAGTTGCAGCGCGGGATGCTGGAAGGTGCGGGCCAACCCGAGGCGCGCGAGCCTCCAGGAGGCGGTGCCCAGCAC
>JAHIOK010000413.1 GCA_018895315.1 Actinomycetota bacterium
GAAGAACCGCGCACCCATCGGCGGGAACCCTGGTATTTCCGCGGAGGCCGAGAGGTGGGCCTGACGTTCTACCGGAGTTGTGTCACGCCGGCGGGACCTACAGCCGTCCGGCGAGCTCGCGGGAGGCTGCCGCCACCTGCTCCGCGATGAGCGGCTCCTCTGCGGTGACCAGCTGACCCTCCTCGACGACGGCGCGACCACCCACGTAGAGCCGGGCGAGCGGCGGCAGTGCACCGAGGCCGAGGGCGGCGACCGGGTCGAGTATTCCCGCGTGTTCGACTCCGTCGACCCGCCACACCGCGATGTCGGCGAGCTTTCCGGCTTCGAGCGACCCGATCTCGGAGTCCCTCCCGAGCACGCGCGCTCCACCCATGGTGGCGATACGCAGACCGGTCCGCACGCTGAACGAGTCGGCGCCCGCCCACAGGCGCCCCATCAGCACCGCCTCGCGGATCTCGATGCCCAGCTGACCGGATTCATTGGACGCGGCCCCGTCCACGCCGAGGCCCACCGGCACCCCGGCGCGCAGCAGATCGCGCACCGGCGCGATGCCCGAGGCGAGCCGTGCGTTCGACGACGGGCAGTGCGCGACGCCGGTGCCCGTCGCCGCATAACGGGCGATCGCGGGCTCGTCCAGGTGCACGCAGTGCGCCATCCAGACATCGGACCCGAGCCAGCCGAGGTCTTCGAGATACTGCGTCGGGGTCTTCCCGAATCGCTCGGCGCAGTAGGCGTCTTCTTCCACGGTCTCGGAGGCATGAGTGTGCAGCCGCACTCCGAGCGCGCGCGCCAACGTCGCCGATTCCCGCAGCAGATCGGCGGTGACCGAGAACGGTGAGCACGGCGCGAGCGCCACCCGTACCATCGCGTCGAACGAGGGGTCGTGGTAGCGCTCGACGGCCGTGGCGGATGCCGCGAGGATCGCGTCGGTGGTCTCGACGGCGAAGTCGGGCGGGAGTCCGCCCTGCGACTGCCCGAGGTCCATCGATCCCCGGGTCGCGTGCAGTCGCACACCGATTCGGGTGGATGCCTCGACCAGGGCCCCGACGATGTCGCCGGACCCGGCGGGAAAGATGTAGTGGTGATCGGCCACGGTCGTGCACCCGGAACGAGCGAGCACGGCCATGGCGCCGGCCGCACCGATCCCCGTCAGCCGGGCGTCGATCTGCGCCCAGAGAGGGTAGAGCGAGGTCAGCCAGTCGAACAGGATCGCATCCTGCGCGTAACCGCGGGTCAGCCACTGGTAGAGGTGATGGTGGGTGTTGACCAGGCCCGGGGTGACGAGGCATCCGGATGCGTCGAGGATCTCCGCCCCCGTCCGCAACGCATCGGGGGCCGTACCCGCTCCGACCGTGGTGATCACGCCGCCTTCGATCACGACGTATCCGGTGCGGTGCTCCGTGCCACTGGCATCCACCGTGGCGATGTAACCGCCCTCGACGATCAGGCGTGCCATCACAGCTCCAACTCGACGGCGGTCTCCAGAGCAGCCTCGATGCTGCGCATCCACCCGTCCTTCAGCGCCGAGTTCTTCTCGTCGTACAGCGAGGCCCCATCGACCAGATTGCTCGAGCACGCGCACACCATCCCGGCGCGCAGGCCGCGGAGCCTCGCGACCACGAAAAGCGCGGATGCCTCCATCTCGACGTTCAGCAGTCCCATGCGGTTGAGCTGGTCGATCCACTCGGGCGTCTCGGCGTAGAACGCGTCGTCGCTGACACTGAGCCCGGCGTACGACCGGGTGCCCGACGCCTCCGCGATCCGGGCGGAGTGCCGAGTGAGGGCGAGCGTCAACGCGGTGTCGGGTACCGCGGGGAACCCGACGGGAACGTAGGCAGAGGTCGTGCCGTCGTTACGGAAGCTGCCTTCGCTCACGAGCAGGTCACCGGGGGAGATGCCGGGCTGCAGCCCCGCCGAGCTGCCGACCCGGATGAAGGAGGTCACCCCGACCCGGGCGAGCTCTTCGACGGCGATGGCGGTCGAGGGACAGCCCATGCCGGTGGACGTGGCCGTGATCAGGCGGCCCTTGTACCACCCGGTCATGGTGCGATGCTCGCGGTTGTGCGCGACGTCTTTCACGCCGGTCAGGAACTCCGCGACGAACGGCACGCGGAAGGGATCGCCGGGGAGGAGCGCCACCGATGAGACCTCACCGGGTGCGATGCCGATGTGGTACTGCCGTGCGGAGAGGCCGGCCTGGGATTTGTCGACAGGGGTGGTCTGAGACATGGAGCTACCTCCGGGGTGGGTTGGCTGTGACGAGTGTGATCGCCGCAGTCCCCGCCCTGAGCCGCCAGCTCGACCCTCCGGTGCGCCCGGCGGTCATGGTGATAGGACACGCAGTGCCGCCACAGTAGCAGCACGCAGGCCCCGCCGTCCTCACTGCCAGAACCCGCGATGCACCTCGGCGGCGGCCGGTATCCCGACGGGCCCGACGACCTCCGTCGCGTGCCCACCGGCGGCGAAAACCTCGCGGCACGGCAGCCGCATCGTCGGTATGCCCTCTTGGGCATACACGATGTCGGCAAGCGCCTCCTCGCTGAACGCATAGACCACCCGGCGGATGCCGGCCCAGTAGATCGCGCCCGCGCACATCGCGCAGGGCTCGGTGCTCGTGTAGAGAGTCGATGCGGCAAGCACGTCCGGCGCCAGAGCCGCAGCAGCGACCCGCACGAGATTCGTCTCCGCGTGCCCTGTCGGGTCGGCGGCGGTGACCACGGAGTTCATGCCCTCCACCACCGTGCCGTCCGGCGCCACGACGACCGCCCCGAACGGGTGGTCGCCACGCGCCCGCGCAGCCACAGCCAGGCGGATCGCGTGGTCGAGGTGGCCGACCTCCACTGGGTCGAGGTCTTTCAGGTCGAGCGCCGTCATCGGTCGTCTCCGTTCAGCGAAGGGGCACAAGGGCCGTCGTGCAGCTCCTCGCGGATTCCGGCCGGTCATGGTCGGCCAGGGAGAGAGCATGCAGGGGACCCGTGAGATCGCGGAGGGGAAGGGCCGTACCGCGATATCGAGCCGCGACGATCTCGGCGAGCACCGAGATCGCGGCCTCTTCCGGGGCTGATCCGCCAAGATCGAGGCCGAGCGGGGAGTGCAGCCGGGCGAGTGAGGTCTCGTC
>JAHIOK010000414.1 GCA_018895315.1 Actinomycetota bacterium
CAGGGTGGGATTCCCTGGATTGCGACGAACACGGACTGGACCATCCCGCAGTCGCGGGGAATCGCTCCGGGCAACGGCACCCTGGTGTCGGCGGTGCACACGGCCGTCGGCCGTCTGGCGGTTGTCGCCGGAAAGCCCGAGACTCCGATCTTCGAAGAAGCAGTGGCACGCTTCGGAGCGAAGAGTCCACTGTTCATCGGTGACCGTCTCGACACCGACATCCTCGGAGCCGAACGTGCCGGCATCCGGTCCGCTCTCGTTCTCACGGGCATCGACCGCCCGAAACATGTGCTGGCCGCGCCCCCCGGCTCGCGACCGACGTACATCCTCGGTGATCTCCGCGAATTGCATGAGCCGTACCCGCAGACGCGGATCAAGGGCGACACCTTCACCGTCGGCTCATCCTCCGTGCAGGTGGACGGAATCGATCTGCGCATCCTCAGTGAAGGCGATCGCCCGATCGACCTCGTGCGTGCGGGCGCCGCTGCGGTCTGGCACTCGGGCCGCGCGATCTTCGGGTTCCGTGTGCCGGAACGCCTCTACGCGGATCCCTTTCATCGCCCGTGACGCTCCGCCGTTCACCGGCCGCCGATCGATAGCATGGAGATATGCCAGACGACGAGCTGATCAGCCGGTTGCGAGTGATCGAATCGCAGCCGCTCGCTGAGCGTGCCGCCGCCTATGCATCGTTGCACGACGAGTTGGCGCACCACCTCGAGTCCGGTCCGTCCAGTCCCGTTTCGGCCGGATGAGCGAGCGACTCGATTCCGCTCTGGCCGCGCGCGGATTGGCGCGCTCTCGAACCCAGGCTGCTGACCTCATCGCACGAGGGCTCGTGCGCGTCGACGGTCAGCCCGTCGTGAAGGCCTCGCAGCGCGTGTCGGACAGCGCGCTGATCGACGTCGCTGGCGCCGACCACTACGTCAGCCGAGCGGCCCACAAGCTGATCGCGGGACTGGATGGCTTCGGCATCGACGTCTCCGGGCGTCTTGCGCTCGACATGGGGGCATCCACCGGCGGATTCACCCAGGTGCTTCGCGAAAGAGGAGCAGCCCCGGTCATCGCGGTAGACGTCGGGCACGACCAACTCGCGGCGTCCATCGCCGCAGACTCCGCGGTCATCGCGATCGAAGGATTCAACGTCCGATACATGTCACCGCAGAGCCTGACGGCAGCGAGCGGAATCGCGGAGGCACCTGCAGTGATCACGGGCGACCTGTCGTTCATCTCTCTGACCCACGTGCTCCCCGCGGTCAGAACCGTCGCCGCGCCCGACGCCGATCTCGTCCTGCTGGTGAAGCCCCAGTTCGAGGTGGGCAGAACCGTGGTGCGTGGGGGACTCGTCACCGACGGCGCCACGCGGGCGGATGCGGTTGCCGGGGTGCTCTGGGCAGCCTGGGATCAGGGTTTGGGGACCCTGGGGGTGCTCGCATCGCCCATCGTGGGCACTCACGGCAATCGCGAGTTCGTCGCACATCTGGCTCCGGGGCGCGGAAGCAATCCGACAGAATGGTTGAGCACCGTGAATGAGATGGCAGGGACGTGATGACAGACACTGAGCGCAGCATCCTGGTGGTCGTCCACGCCCGCCGGGACGACACGGTCGATGCCGCCGCACGCGTGATCGCCGCCCTGTCCGCGGCGGGCGCGCGACCGGTGCTCCCCGCAGATGACCGTGAAATGCTCGCATGCATCGAACCCGCTTTCGGCAGCATCGCCGCGCTCGGCATCGACGTCGCCGTGGACGACATCGAGCTGGCGATCGTTCTCGGCGGAGACGGCACGATCCTTCGTGCGGCCGAGCTCGTTCGCGGCGGAACGGCTCCGGTGCTGGGGATCAACCTCGGACACGTCGGTTTTCTCGCCGAGATCGAACGCGACGATATGGACGATGCGGTCCGCCGGGCCATCCTGCAGGACTATCGCGTCGAAGAACGGCTCGCGCTGTCGGTGCGCGTGAAGGATGCCGACGGCGTCGTGCTCTACGACACCTGGGCACTGAACGAAGCCACCGTCGAGAAAGCGAGCCGCGAGCGGATGCTCGAGGTCGTGATGGAGATCGACGGCAGACCGCTCTCGAGCTTCGGATGCGACGGCGTGGTGATCTCGACACCCACCGGTTCGACCGCGTACAACTTTTCGGGCGGCGGGCCGGTGATCTGGCCCACGGTCGAAGCGATCGCGGTGGTGCCTCTTTCCGCCCACGCGCTGTTCGCGCGGCCCCTCGTGGTCGGCCCCGAGGCATCGGTCGCCATCGAAGTCCTGGAGCGCACGAACGGCACCGGCATCTTGTGGTGCGACGGTCGCCGATCCCACGACCTCCCGCCGGGAGCCCGCGTCGTCGTACGGCGCTCGGAGCGACCGGTGCGTCTCGCACGACTGCACCCCGCGGCATTCACGGATCGGCTCGTGCGCAAGTTCCGACTGCCTGTCGAAGGATGGCGTGGGCCCGCGGACGGTGCACCGCCTACCACGGAGATGCCGGTCCGACGGATCGCCCCCACTCATGGCGAAGCACTGTGATCGAGGAGATGCGATTGCGCGACTTCGGCGTCATCGCTGAAGCCACGCTGCGAATCGGGCCGGGGTTCACCGCGATCACCGGTGAGACCGGCGCGGGCAAGACCATGGTCGTGACGGGTCTCGGGCTTCTGCTCGGGCAGCGCGCGGACTCGGGCGTGGTGCGATCGGGTGCGGCGCAGGCCTCTGTCGACGGAGTCTGGAACATCTCGGAAACCGGGGCGGTCGTCGACCGTGTGCGCGAAGCCGGCGGCGATGTTGAGCCCCTCGGAGGTGGCCGAGCCGAGCTCTACGTCGGTCGCACGATTTCGGGGGAGGGGCGCAGCCGCGCGACGGTCGGCGGACGCAGCGCCCCGGCTGGCGTGCTCGCCGACCTCGCGGATGCGCTCGTCGTGGTGCACGGGCAATCCGACCAACTGCGCCTGAAGTCGGCGGCCGCGCAGCGCGACGCGCTGGATCGATTCGGCGGCGCCCCTCTCGAGGCCGCCTCGAGCCGCTACCGGGATCTCTTCGAACGCTGGCGGTCGGCCGACCGTGAACTGGCCGAACTCGAATCGGCGCGCGATGTGCGAGCGGGTGAGGCCGAGACTCTGCGTGGCGCGGTCGCAGAGATCGAAGCGGCCGCACCCCAGAGCGGCGAAGATGCGGAGCTCACCCACCGGGCGGAGCGCCTCGCGAATGCCGAAGAGCTGCGCCTCGCCGCGACGACCGCGCACTCTGCGCTGTCAGCGGATGACGACGCCCCCGATGTCGCGGTACTGCTCGCCGACGCGCGCCGTGCGCTCGAACGCGCCGGAGACAGCGACGATCAGCTGCGACAGCTCTCCGAGCAAGCCGCCGATCTCGGGTATCGCGCCGCGGACCTCGCCGGTTCGTTGTCGCGCTACCTCGCCGACCTTGATGAGGCAGGACCGCATGAACTGGCTCTTGTCGAAGAACGTCGCGCGATCCTCGGCGGGCTGATTCGTACCTATGGCTCGCTCGATGCTGCTCTCGCGATCGTGGAGACCGGTTCGGCACGGCTGATGGAACTCGACGACGACGGTGATCGCATCGAACGGCTGACGCACGATCGGGACGCCGCGGCATCCGATCTGGATGCCGCCGCCGCCGCCCTCACCGCCGAACGCTCGTCTGCGGCTGAGCGTCTCGCCGCCGCCGTGACCACCGAACTCACCGAGCTGGCGATGCCGGACGCGCAGGTTGTCGTTGCGGTCACCCCCACGGCGGCGTCGATCTCGGGTCGCGATGACGTCGCGATTCTCCTCGCGCCGCACCCTGGGGCCGAACCTCGTCCCGTATCCCGAGGAGCCTCCGGAGGCGAGCTCAGCCGGGTGATGCTGGCGATCGAAGTAGTGATCGCCGCCGTCGACCCCGTTCCGACGTTCGTCTTCGACGAAGTGGATGCCGGCATCGGCGGTGCCGCGGCGATCGAGGTCGGCCGGCGCCTCGCTCGACTCGCCGAGACCTCCCAGGTGATCGCCGTGACCCACCTCGCGCAGGTCGCGGCGTTCGCCGGAAACCACTTGTCCGTCGTCAAAGCCCACGACGGCTCGGTGACCGCCTCGAGCGTAAGACGCCTGGACGGGGCCGAACGCGAGGCCGAAATGGCCCGGCTGCTCTCGGGTATGACCGATTCCGACGCCGCACTGACCCACGCCCGGGAGCTTCTGAATCTCGGCACCGCCGACCGCTGATAGGATTGAAGCCCGTGACCGACACCACCGCCGCGGAACCATCGAACGACACCACCAGGCACATTTTCGTGACCGGAGGTGTCGTTTCCTCGTTGGGCAAGGGACTCACCGCCGCGAGCCTGGGCAACCTCCTGACAGCCCGCGGACTGCGGGTCGTCATGCAGAAGCTCGACCCCTACCTGAA
>JAHIOK010000415.1 GCA_018895315.1 Actinomycetota bacterium
AAGCGCCTGCGCAAATTCTTCCGCGAGGTCATCGCAGAACTCCGTAAGGTCATCTGGCCGAACCGCAAGCAGATGATCACCTACACCAGCGTCGTGCTGACGTTCGTGGTCTTCATGGTCGCTTTCATCAGCGGCGTCGATATCGCTGTGATCAAGGGTGTCACCTGGCTGTTCGGCTGATCGCCGTAGCAGTCGGGCGTCTTTGCCTGCGAGCGCGACAAGACCCGACCCGGGTCCGAGTAACGAGAGGAAGCGAGTGCCCCAGTGAGCACCCCCGAGAACGACACGAATGAGGCTTTGGCCGAAGAGCGTGTTTCTGCCGAGGCGGCAGCCGAAGTAGACGTCGTGGTTGCCGAAGGCACCGATGCAGACGTTGCCGAAGGCACTGATGCAGACGCTGCAGCGACCGAGGACGTCATCTCCGACGATGCCGAGAACTCCGACGAGGCCGCTCCCGCCGCCGAGCTCGAGGTCGAGGATCCCGTTGCCGAACTCAAGGCTGCGCTGCGCCGCGCCCCGGGTGACTGGTACGTCATCCACTCGTACGCCGGTTACGAGAACAAGGTCAAGACCAACCTCGAGACTCGCGTTCAGAACCTCGATGTCGGCGACTACATCTTCCAGGTGGAAGTTCCCACCGAAGAGGTCACCGAGATCAAGAACGGCCAGCGCAAGCAGGTCAACCGCAAGGTTCTGCCCGGATACATCCTTGTTCGCATGGAGCTCAACGACGAGTCGTGGGGCGCCGTGCGCAACACGCCTGGTGTCACCGGTTTTGTCGGTGCCACGTCGCGTCCCTCGCCGCTGACCCTCAACGAGGTCGTCAAGTTCCTGCTCCCGCAGCAGGAGCAGAAGAAGCAGCAGGCTGCAGCGGCCGCCGTCGCAGCAGGCGAGGCACCGTCCGAGTCCTTCGGCAAGCCCCTCATCGAGGTCGACTTCGAGGTCGGCGAGTCGGTCACCGTCATGGACGGCCCGTTCGCAACCCTTCCGGCCAGCATCAGCGAGGTCAACGGCGAGCAGCAGAAGCTCAAGGTTCTCGTGTCGATCTTCGGTCGTGAAACCCCGGTTGAGCTCAACTTCAACCAGGTCGCGAAGATCTGACCACCCCAAAACTTGCAATTTGTTCGACGCAAGACACACACCCAAGCTAGAAACTAGGAACTAGAGATGCCCCCAAAGAAGAAGAAGCTCGCCGGGCTCATCAAGCTGCAGATCCAGGCAGGTCAGGCTAACCCTGCACCTCCCGTGGGTCCCGCGCTCGGTCAGCACGGCGTGAACATCATGGAGTTCTGCAAGGCGTACAACGCGGCGACCGAGGCCCAGCGCGGCAACGTCATCCCCGTTGAGATCACCGTCTACGAGGACCGCACGTTCACCTTCATCCTGAAGACCCCGCCCGCCGCGGAGCTCATCAAGAAGGCTGCAGGCGTCGCCAAGGGCTCGCCGACCCCGCACACGACCAAGGTGGCCAAGCTCACCAAGGCTCAGGTGCGCGAGATCGCTGAGACCAAGCAGCCCGACCTGAACGCGAACGACATCGAGGCCGCCTCGAAGATCATCGCCGGCACCGCCCGTTCCATGGGCATCACGGTTGAGGACTGAGGGGAAAACGAACATGGCTACCAAGTCCAAGGCCTACAAGGCCGCCGCTGAGAAGATCACGGCTGACACTTTCTACACCCCGACCGAGGCTGTTGCCCTCGCGAAGGAGACCGGTTCCGCGAAGTTCGACTCGACCGTCGAGGTCGCGCTGAAGCTCTCGGTCGACCCCCGCAAGGCAGACCAGATGGTGCGCGGCACCGTCATCCTGCCCCACGGCACCGGCAAGACCGCCCGCGTCATCGTGTTCGCGACGGGACCGGCCGCTGAGGCCGCGATCGCCGCGGGTGCCGACGAGGTCGGTGGCGCCGAGCTCATCGAGAAGGTCGCCGCAGGGTGGACCAACTTCGACGCCGCCGTCTCGACTCCCGAGCTCATGGGCCAGGTCGGTCGTCTCGGAAAGGTGTTGGGTCCCCGTGGCCTCATGCCGAACCCGAAGACCGGCACCGTGACCCCCAACCCGGCCAAGGCCGTCGAGGAGATCAAGGGCGGAAAGATCGAGTTCCGCGTCGACAAGCACGCCAACGTGCACTTCGTCGTCGGCAAGGCGTCGTTCACCCCCGAGCAGCTCGATGAGAACATCAAGGCCGCTCTCGAGGAGATCGTCCGTCTGAAGCCGTCGAGCTCGAAGGGCCGTTACATCCAGAAGGGCGCCGTCTCGACCACCTTCGGTCCCGGCATTCCGCTGGACGTCAACGCCATCTGATCCGTTCGGATTCTGGAAGGGGCCCCGCATCATGCGGGGCCCCTTCTGCGTGTGCGAGGCGGCTCACTGGGGGAGCAGCAGGCTGATGCCGAGCGCGATCATCACGACCGCGATCACGGCGTCGAGGATGCGCCAGGCCCGCGGGGTCGACAGCCAGCGCCCGAGGTGACGGGCGCCGAAGGCGAGACCGAAGAACCAGATCGCGCTGGCGAGCATCGCGCCGACCGCGAAGATCCACCGGGCTTCTCCGTGGGTGCTCGCCACCGAGCCCAGCAGGAACACGGTGTCGAGATAGACGTGCGGATTGAGCCATGTCAAGGCGAGGCACGTCAACGCGACCGGAGCCAGTCGGGTCGATGCGATGCGGGTTGCGGATGCCGCGGGACCGGCGTATCCGGCCGCCGAGGACGTCGAAGCGGAGCCCGCCGACCTCGCCGCCTCCGCCCTCCCCTCGGCAGCGCGACGCACCGGCGCTAGTACTTGGAAGACTGCGCCTCCTCC
>JAHIOK010000029.1 GCA_018895315.1 Actinomycetota bacterium
CGAGCATCTCGGTGGGCACGGCGGCCGTCTCGCTCGCCTTCCTCGGCGCGTTGGTCGGATCGCTCGCTCGCCCCTACGGTGGGACGCTCGCTGATCGATTCGGTGGAGCACGAGTGACGATGACTGCGTTCGCGGCCATGGCGGTCATCACCATCTGCGTCACGATCGTGCTGCCGACGGGCCAGTTCTGGCTCTTCCTCGGGTGTTTCCTGCTGCTCTTCGCCTCGGCCGGTGCCGCCAACGGGTCTACCTACCGCATGGTCCCCGTGGTGTTCGCCCTGCGCGGGGGCGGCGACGCAGCCACCGGTGGCGACGTGTCGTCCAAACGCAAGGCGGCTGCTGCGCTGGGGCTCATCTCCGCGTTCGGTGCCTACGGCGGCTTCCTGATCCCGCAGGCCCTGAACCTGTCACGCCAGGCCACCGGCACCTACACGGGCGCCTTCTACACCTTCGTCGGCGCATACGTGGCACTGATGCTGCTCACATGGTTCGCCTACGGGCGAAAGCGCGCCGACGGCTTCCGCATCTGAGCCCGCACGCTCCCCCGCTCCGTAAAGAGCGTCATCCCTCTCGCGTCGACACTGGAGACCCCATGCCTCGCTCCGCCAGGAAGACGAACGCCGCAGCATCCGCTTATTCTCCGAAACACACGGTGAACGCGCCCGCAACACGCCCCGGCTACCGTGCAGAGATGGCGGATGAGCGCGGAACCGATCGTCACGTCGTCGTCGTGGGCGCGGGTATGGTCGCTCACCGGTTCGTTGAGAGCCTTCGCACTCGTGATGCCGACGGCCATTGGCGTGTGACCGTGATCGGGGAAGAGGATCGTTACCCGTATGACCGGGTCGGTCTCACTTCGTTCTTCAACGGCGCGAGCCTCGAAGACCTCACGCTGGAGACCTCCATCTTCGATGCGGACGAGCGCGTGCGATTCGTTCGCGGTGACGCGGTGGCACGGCTCGATCGCGACGCTCGGCGGGTCACGACCCAGGGAGGATTGAGCTTTCAATGGGACACCCTCGTGCTGGCGACCGGCTCCTACGCCGCGCGCCTGGCCGTCGACGGGTTCGACCTCAACGGTTGCTTCGTCTACCGCACGCTCGACGACGTCGAAGGTATGCGTGCATTCGTGGACCGGCGGGCCGCTGAACTGGGTCGACCGCTTCAGGGGACAGTGATCGGTGGTGGTCTCCTCGGGCTTGAGGCCGCCGGCGCACTTCAGGGGCTCGGAGTCGCTCCGACGGTGGTTCAGTCCTCGGAACGCCTCATGTCGGCGCAGCTGGACAGTCGCGGTGGCGACTCGCTGCGTCGACTCATCGAGTCGCGCGGGATCGCGGTGCGCACGAGCAGCGTCACGACACGTCTCGACCCCGATATTCACGGCAGCGTGCGCGGCTTGGAGTTCCGTGGCGGAGACTACGCCGACACCGACATCGTCATCTTCACCGTGGGCGTCCGTCCGCGCGATCAGCTCGCGCGAGCAGCCGGTCTCGATGTCGAACCACGGGGCGGCGTGGTCATCGACGCGGAATGCGGGACGTCCGATCCCCACATCCTCGCTATCGGCGAAGTCGCGAGCTTCGGCGGGAGGTGTGTGGGGCTCGTCGCACCCGGGTACGCGATGGCAGAGGTCGCTGCGACCCGCCTGCTCGGCGCCGCCGCCTCCTTTCCGGGATACGACGACTCGACAAAGCTGAAGCTCAACGGCGTCGACGTGGCGAGCTTCGGCGACGCGTTCGGTCAGACGCCGGGGGCCCTCGACGTCGTCTACGCCGACCCCGTGGCCGGGGTGTACAAGAAGCTCGTGCTGTCGGACGATGCCCAGACTCTTCTCGGCGGCATCCTCGTTGGCGACGCGAGCGCGTACGGGATGCTTCGTCCCCTCGTGGGCGGGCCCTTGGACGCCGATCCTGTCGCCTATCTCATGCCCGAAGGCGCCGGAGACGCCCTCGCGAGCGTCGAGCTACCGGATGACGCGCTGGTGTGTTCATGCAACAGCGTCGCTGCGGGCGCGATCCGCTGCGCCGTTTCCGACAGAGGCTGCATCGACGTCTCGGGAGTGAAGGCGTGCACCAAGGCCGGTGCAGCGTGCGGATCGTGCCTCCCGCTGGTCAAGAAGATCGTCGGCGCGGAACTCGCGCGCAGCGGAGTGGCGATCAGCACTGCACTCTGCGAGCACTTCACGTTCTCACGCGCGCAGCTCTTCGATGCGATCAGAGTGTCGGATCTGCGCACCTTCACCGCGATCATCGGTCGATTCGGCACGGGACGCGGGTGCGACATCTGCAAGCCCGTACTCGCCAGCATCCTGGCCACCCTCGGTGCCGGTCACGTGCTCGATGGTGAGAACGCGACGCTGCAGGACACCAATGACCATGTGATGGCGAACATCCAGAAGGACGGCAGCTACTCCGTCGTTCCTCGCATCGCGGGTGGGGAGATCACCCCGGAGGGTCTGATCCTCATTGGTGAGGTGGCCCGAGACTTCGGGCTGTATACGAAGATCACCGGCGGTCAACGCATCGACATGTTCGGTGCGCGCCTCGAACAGCTGCCGGAGATCTGGCGACGCCTCGTCGATGCGGGTTTCGAGTCGGGGCAGGCGTACGGCAAATCGCTGCGGACGGTGAAGTCCTGCGTCGGGTCGACGTGGTGCCGCTACGGCGTGCAGGATTCCGTGGGCATGGCGGTGCAGCTCGAGCTGCGCTACCGAGGTCTGCGTTCCCCCCATAAGTTCAAGCTCGGTGTGTCCGGCTGCGCGCGGGAGTGCGCCGAGGCGCGCGGCAAGGACGTCGGGGTGATCGCGACCGAGGCCGGCTGGAACATGTACGTGGGCGGCAACGGCGGATTCACCCCGCGGCATGCAGTGCTCTTGGCCGAGGGACTCGACGATGACGCGCTGCTGCAGGCCATCGACCGCTTCCTGATGTACTACATCCGCACCGCCGACCGCCTGCAGCGCACGGCCCCGTGGTTCGAGGAGATGGAAGGTGGAGTCGAAGCCCTCCGTGGTGTGATCTTTGACGACACACTCGGGATCGCGGACGATCTGGATGCCGCGATCGCCCTGCACCTCGGCAATTACAAGGAC
>JAHIOK010000416.1 GCA_018895315.1 Actinomycetota bacterium
GCGCCCGCACGGCGGCGACCACGAACTCGGGCGGCAGGTAGGGGAGGAGGCCGAAGAGGTCGCGTTCGTCGGAGCCGTAGCCGTGCAGCAGCACGAGCAGCGGGCGACCGGCGCGTTCGTCAGGCTCTGCCGACCAGAGGACGGCCGAAGAATCGAGGGAGAGAGACGTCGACATGACCTCATCCTTCCAGGAGTCTCCGACGTGACGCCGAGCCGGTGCCTGGCCGCACCCGTCCCCGGCGACTGCTGCGTGTGGCTGGAGTTGCCTCAGGGCGTCGGATCGGCCTCGCCCGCCCCGCACAGCAGTTCTCCGGCCCGCGGAGCCCTCGATCCCGGATCCCGGCGCCGCGTGAGGTATACAAGAGGCATGCCGGTGCGCACCCCAGACCCCGACCCGAACGAGCGTGACGACGACGGTGCGCCCAGGGATCCGCTCGACGGATCGTACGGCCGCATCCCGGGTGAGGGCAGCTTCGGCTCTGCGGCGGCCGGTAACTCGACCAACCCCGGCTGGTTGAGCGACGTCGAGATCGCCGAGGCCCGCCGCCGACTGCCGATGATCTACGTCGAAGCCGTTCCTGTGCGCACCGATGGAATGGGCGCTGTCACCGAGGTCGGAATCCTGCTGCGTGCGACCCCCCTCGGAGCGATGACCCGCACCATCGTGAGCGGCCGGGTGCGCTACGGCGAGACCGTGCGCGACGCGCTGTTCCGCCACCTCGAGAACGACCTCGGGCCGATGGCCTTCCCGCTGCTCCCGCCGCAGCCGGTGCCATTCACGGTCGCCGAGTACTTTCCGATCCCCGGACTGAGCGCCTTCCACGACGACCGTCAGCACGCGGTGTCACTGGCATTCGTCGTGCCTGTGACGGGCACCTGCGAGCCGCGTCAGGATGCGCTCGAGGTCACCTGGCTGTCGCCGGAGGAGGCCTCATCCGATGCCCTCGCCGCCGAGATGGAAGGCGGCCGCGGCACGCTCGTGCGCCTCGCGCTCGCGAGCGTGGGCGCCCTGCGCTGAGCCGGTCACCGAACGCATACCTTCCGTCCACTTCGGGGCGGTAGGGTTTTCGACATCGGGGACGATGCTCGCCTCACGTCTCCGGTTCGCGTTGCATTCCTCCCGCGATCGGCCCTACGCGCAGAATCCCGTCCGCGCAGAGGGCTCGCGCGGGTGTCTACGCCGGTGGGTCCGCCCACATCCTGACCGAGGCGATGAACACCGAACGGACGGCACTATGTCGGAGCCCTCGCACACAGACGACCGCGCCCAGGAATCGGGCCCCTGGCCGTTCGACGATCTCGTGCGCGGTGACGATTCCGCACAGCTCGATGCGTCGGGGTTCACCACCGCATTCCGCGGATACGACCGTGTCGAGGTGGATGCCGCGATCACCGACCTCACGAAGCGCCTGCGTGCCTATTCCGACGAGCACGCAGCTCTCGAGGCGCGGCAGCGTCAGGCGCAGGATGCCGCCGCGGCCGAGCATCGCGAGCAGATAGCGCGCCTGGAGGCTGATCTCGCCGCGGCCGAGGCACAGGCCGCGGTTGCCGAGCAGCAGGTCACGGCGCTCGCCGGCGAACTCGGCGGCGCCTCGGGAGGCACGGCTGACAATCAGCGATTCGAGGAGATACTCCGGGTCGCCGAAGATCAGGCCAGTCTGCTCATCAAGAACGCGAGCGTGCAGGCCGACCGCCTGCTCGAGGCCGCCCGTGAAGAAGTGCGACTTCGCCGACAGGATGCCGACACCGATGCGGAGGCGATCGCGACGCAGGCGCAGCACGACGCGCAGCAGGTGCGGTTGCGCATCGACACCGAGCTCACCGCCCACGAAGCGACGCTGGGGCGCGAGCGTGCCCACGCCGCGGAGAAGGTCGCACAGGCCGAGCAGGAAGCGGCAGCGATCCGCACGGAGGCCGAGAAGGGCGCCGCTGCTCTGCGGGCCATGGTGGCTCGCGAGACCGCACAGGATCGCGCGGATGCGGATGCCGCCGTGCGGGAGATGCGGGCGCGGGTGCTCGAGTTCGAGGAGTCGCTGACGCGCCGCCAGGATGACGCGCAGCAGGAGTTCCTCGTCCTCCACAACCAGGCGGTGGCCCATGCCGAGCGCATCACCACCGATGCGAACGAGCAGGTCGCGGCATCCCTCGATCACGCCCAGCGGATCTCGGCGAAAGCGGAGGATTTCGAGCGACTCATGCGCGCACAGGCCGAGCAGATCGAGTCCGATGCGGCTCTTCGGGCGCGCGAGCACCTTGAGCGCTCACGGCAGAAGGCGCAGCGGATCATCGACATGGTCGGCGCGCATTCGCTTTCCGTGCTGCGCGACGCCGAAGACCGCACCCGCCAGCTGCGCTGGCAGCAGCACGAGCTCACGAGCTTCATGTCGGAGGTGAAGGAGCTCATCCGCCCCGAGGCACCCGCTATGGCACCCGCCACGGCCCCCGCTGCAGACGGCGCTTCGGACGGTGCGGAGACCGACGAGAACCCGACGGTGACTCTGGACGCCGCGGACTCCGCGTCTCTGACCGAGGAGTAGCCCGCCGCTCCGCGCCGCGGGTGCCCGCGGCGTTCGCCGGTGCGCAGCATCCCTCTCCGCCGACTGCACGGCTTGGCGCCGACTGCACGACCTAGCGGCGCCGGGATGCCGTGCGCTCGGCGCTAGCTCGTGCACTCGGCGTTCCCCGCGGGAACTCAGGCGGTGGTCTCGCGGGCGATCGCGGCGAGGAACGCGTCGATGTCGGACTCGCTGGTGTCGAAGCTGCACATCCAGCGCACCTCGCGGAGGTCGGGCTCGCCGGCGACCTGCGCCCAGTCGTAGAAGCGGAAGCTCTCGCGCAACCGGTCGGCGACGCTCCCCGGCAACGTCGCGAAAACGCCGTTGGCCTGGGTCGGCTGCGTGAAGGCGACGCCGCGGATCGACCCCTCGGCGGCGCCCGCCTCGATCCCGGCGCGCAGCCGCTGGGCCATGGCGTTGGAGTGTCGGGCGTTGCGCAACCACAGATCGCCCTCGAGCAGCGCGATCAGCTGCGCCGAGACGAACCTCATCTTCGAAGAGAGCTGCATGTTGAGCTTGCGCAGGAAGATCAGCCCATCGGATGCTGCGGGGTCGAGCACCACGATCGCTTCGCCGAGCATCGCCCCGTTCTTGGTGCCGCCGAAGCTCATGACATCGACGCCGGCATCGCGGGTGAAGGCGCGCAGCGGAACGTCGAGGGCGGCGGCGGCGTTGGCGATGCGTGCACCGTCGAGATGCAGGCGCATGCCCAGACTGTGCGCGTGATCGGCGATGGCCCGGATCTCGTCGACGCTGTACAGCGTGCCCAGTTCGCTGGACTGGGTGATCGAGACCACCAGCGGCTGCGCGCGGTGCTCGTCGCCCCAGCCCCAGGCCTCGCGATCGATGAGGCCGGGGGTGAGCTTGCCGTCGTCGGTGGGCACCGTCAGCAGCTTGATGCCGGCGACCCGCTCGGGCGCTCCGCCCTCGTCGACGTTGATGTGCGCGGTGGATGCCGCGACCACCGCACCCCACCGCGGCAGCATCGACTGCAGCCCGACGACGTTCGCCCCGGTGCCGTTGAACACCGGGAACGCCTCGATGCCGTCGCCGAGGTGATGGGCGAAGACCTCCTGGAGACGTGCGGTGTAGGCATCCTCGCCATAGGCGATCTGGTGTCCGTCGTTCGCGGCGGCGATGGCCGCCAGCACCTCGGGGTGCACGCCGGAATAGTTGTCGGAGGCGAAGCCGCGAACGGTCGTGTCATGCAGGGTGGTCACGAAGATCCAATCTAGCCGGGGTCTGATGGATGGCGTCGGCGGGTGGCGCTCCGGGATGCGCGACACAACTCCGGCGAAACGGGCGGCGCAGGGGGGTGGCTCCGCGGGATAGCGCAACCGGTGCAGGGCGGGCCGGTAGTTCTGCCGGAGTTGTGTCACGCCGGCCCGCGAGTCACGCCGGCCCTCAAGACACGCCGCCGGCCCTCAAACCGGCCGCCCGTGGTTCCGCCCCGCAGGGCGTCACCCCGTGGACGAGCCGAAACACCAGGCTGAGTCGCTCAGTCGGTGGCGCGGATGCCGGCGGTCGAGGCGATCACGGGGCGCATCTTCTTCTCCAGCGCCTCGAAGAACATCGACAGGGGGAACTCGTCGTCCAGGACGGCGTTGGTGTAGCCCGACGCCGGGCCCGC
>JAHIOK010000030.1 GCA_018895315.1 Actinomycetota bacterium
CTCCGCTGCGCCTGCAGTCTCGGGGGTGCCGGTCTCCGTAGTCGACGAGGTCGCCGTCGTGGGCACAGCCGACGGCGTGCTCGCCATGGCGGCGTTCGCGCCGACAGAAGCCAAGCCGAGGCCGCCGAGAATCGCGAGCGTCGTGATGAAGGTCTTCTTCTTCTGCATGTGTGTCTTCTCCTTATTGGGTCGTCCACTTGGACAGGGGAAAACTGTCACAACTGAATGAGTCAGAAGTAAGTTCGCCTGGGATTCGCCTGCGGGTGTGATCGTGATGCGTTCTCACGGAGGTCTCATCCATCCCGGGCAACAATGGGAAGGTGGCCCGACGTCTCCGTTCGGGCGGGGCGGGGTCGGGATGCGGATACTCGTCATCGACGACGATGCGGAGATGCTCGCGGCTCTGGCCGTCGGACTCGGCTCTGAGGGATTCCAGGTGGAGACCGCAGACGATGGCATCGAAGGGCTCTGGATGGCCACGGAGAACGACTTCGACATCTTGGTCGTGGACCTCATGCTTCCCGGGATCTCTGGGTTCGAAGTGTGCCGGCGGGTCCGCCAGAACGGATCGACGATTCCCATCCTGATGCTCACGGCGAGGGACGGCGAACACGACGAAGCCGAAGCACTTGACCTTGGGGCCGACGACTATCTCTCGAAACCATTCTCATTTCTGGTTCTGGGCGCCCGCATCCGGGCTCTCCTGCGGCGCTCACCCGCCGATCGATCGCCTACCCTGACTGTCGGCGACCTCTCCATAGATCCAGCCGCCCGCAGATGCTGGAGGGGAGGGAACGAGATATCGCTCAGCGCGCGGGAGTTCTCCCTCCTCGAGTTCCTGATGCATCGACGGGGGATTGTCTCCAGTCGTGCCACTATCGCGCGGCATGTCTGGGATGCCGAGCTTGATATCGACTCGAACATCGTTGATGTATACGTCGGGTATCTTCGACGCAAAATCGATCGACCGTTCGGGCGCCACGACATCCAGACGTTTCGCGGGGTCGGATATTCGCTTGACGCCGCGGAATCTCCGTCGGCGAGATCGGGTTCAGGATGATTCGCCCACGGGTGCACCACCGGCAGTGGGGTGTCCGAGCCCGGGTCACGTGTGCCGCGGCCGGCGTCCTCGCCATCATCATGACGTTTGGAGCCCTCGCTCTCGTGGCCCTGGTGCATCAGTCGCTGATCGTGAACCTTGACGCATCTGCCTTGACTCGAGCACGTGATGTGTCGGCTCTCATGATCAACGCGGCCACGCAGTCAACGCTCCCGACTCCCGTCGACGGCAACAGCGTGGTGCAGGTTGTCAACGCGACCAACGT
Source organism: Actinomycetota bacterium (assembly GCA_018895315.1). Lineage (GTDB taxonomy): Bacteria > Actinomycetota > Actinomycetes > Actinomycetales > Microbacteriaceae > Microbacterium. The sequence goes on from JAHIOK010000030.1 coordinate 1,326, forward strand.
GGTGACGTCTGCATCGGCGAACGTTCTCGGGGAGCCACCGATCCTCAGTCGGAATCCTTCGGCCATCCGCGACACCTTCGTGACGGTGCAGACGCTGCCGATCGGGAGCGAGTCGCAACCATTCCGCGTCGCCATTCACCCGGCAGCGCTTCCCGGCGGGCCCGGATGGATCTACGTCGCGACGTCCCTCGCTCAGGTCGACACGGCGACAAGCACCCTCAGCTGGACCCTCGCTGCTGCTGTTCCCATCTTGATCGCGATCGTCGCCCTTACCATCCGCTCAGCGGTCGGACGGTCCCTGAAGCCGATCGAGAGCATCCGCCGACAGGCCGCGGGGATCGGGTCTGACTCAATCCAGCGGGTTCCCGTCCCCGAATCTCGTGACGAGGTCTCACGACTTGCCGTCACGGTCAACCACATGCTCGATCGCCTCGAAGCTTCCGCGCTCAAACAGAAGAGGTTCATCGGAGACGCGTCCCACGAACTGAGAAGCCCCCTCGCCACGCTGCGAGCACAGGTGGATGTCGCACTCAATCCATTGACCGAATCGGATGCGTTGGCCACACTCCGCTCAGTTCAGGTGCAGGCGGTCCGGATGTCTTCACTCATCGAAGACCTCCTCTTCCTCGCGCACACAGACGAGGGGCGTGAGCGCCACGATCTTGAGATGGTCGATCTCGATGAGATCGTCATCGAGGAGTTCCACCGAGTAGAAGCGCTCGGCCGGGTCGCCGTGAGACTGGTGGGCCTCCAAGCTGTGCGGACAGTGGGCCGACGCCGAGATCTCGCCAGGCTGGTGCGCAACATCGGGGACAACGCGGTACGACACGCCCGCTCGACCGTTTCCATCTCACTGTCGGAAGTAGGCGGAGATGCGGTGATCATGATCGCCAACGACGGCACTCCGATCCCTGCGGGAGACCGACGTCGGATCTTCGATCGATTCACTCGACTGGACCCCGCCCGCGCACGTTCCGCCGCGACCGGTGACAGCGGGAGCGGTTTAGGGCTGGCAATCGCGAGCGAGATCGCGGCGTCGCACGGTGGCCAGATCACGACAGAGACACCCGATTCCTTCGACGGTGCGGTGTTCATTGTGACCCTCCCGAAAGACGTCCTCGAGTAGGCGGATGCCCGTCATGGACAGGATCATCCGGAGGCATCCAACGCCCACGGGGTCACTCTCAGCGCTGGCAGTTCGGGCACCAGAAGGTGTTGCGCTCCTTGGTCGGGTCGGTCCCGAGCGAGCCCTCGCGGATGAGAGTTCCGCAGCGCCGACACGGCCGGCCCGTACGCCCGTAGACCCAGGTGGAGCGCCCAGGCCGGGCATCGCCGGTGAAGGTGCGGGGTGTGCGGTCGCGATTGGCGCGCAGCATCCGGGCGCCCACGTCGATGAGGGCAGCGGCATCCGTCTCGGACGCCGGCGTCGTCGGCAGGATGCCGCGCACGAACAGTATTTCGTTGACGTACTCGTTGCCGAACCCGGCGACGCTGCGCTGATCGAGGAGCGCAACGTGCACGGGCCGCGGGTCGACGCTCACCCGGCGTGCTGCTTCGGCGGGATCCCACTCGGCGGCGAGCGGGTCTGGCCCGAGATGGCCGACGACGCGGTCTTCGTCGCGGGTGGGCAGCACCTCGATCATCGCGAGGTCGAAGCCGACGGCATCCCATCCGCCGTTGCCGACGATCGCGCGCGCCTTGAATGCGGGCTTGCGCCACTTCTCACCCCGGCGATAGGTATGCCACTCACCCTCCATCTTGAGATGGGAGTGCAGCGTGAACTCGCCGATGCGCAGCAGCAGATGCTTGCCGCGGGGCACGACGCCGTGCACGGTCTCGCCCTGGAGGTCGACGGTCGCAGCCTGTGGAACGCGCAGGTCGAAGCGCAGCGCCTCATGCCCGGCGAGCACCTCGTGCAGGCGCTTCGCCGCGCGGTAGACGGTGTCGCCCTCAGGCACGGGCGGCCTCTCTGATCGCGTCGCCGGCGGTGGTCCGTCGTAGCGTGAGTCCTCGCGGAGACTCGACGAACCCGGCATCGCGCAGGGCTCGCCCGATGGGTGTTCCGTAGACGAACTCGCCGTTGACCTGCTCGATCGTGAGCGAATCGAGGCTGCGCGCGCGGGAGGTGCCGACCAGATCACGGGACGCCGCGGCCAGGATCGCTTCGTCGTCGGTGAACGCCAGGGCGGATTTTCCGCCGCGCTCGAGGTACACCGTGAGCGCGCCATCGACGAGCACCACGAGTCCGCCCGCTTTGCGGCCCGGGCGATGCGTCACTCCGTCGAGTGCGGGCCAGCCCAGCGCGGCGCCATACGGGTTCGCGGGATCGGTGGCGGCAAGAGTCACAGCGCGCAGCGGTGCCGGATCAGGAAGGCCCGAGAACTCGCGCAAACGATCGACCGTGGCCGAGGCTGCGAACTGCGCCGCGCCGAGCTTCTCGATCACGTACCCGCGACGGCAGTGCCCCGCCTCTTCGAACCCGGCCAGCACGCGATAGGCCTGCGCGAAGCCGCCGGGCAGTCCCTCGGACTGCACCGAGCCCCGAGTGACGACCCCGTAGCGGTCGAGCAGCAGGCTCGCGGCGGCGGTCGCACGGATCGCGGCGTCGGGCTCGGCCGCCGGGAGCAGCGACCAGCGACCCCCGAGCGCGGGAGGTCGCGGGGGCGGGGATGCTGAGCCCCTCGGAATCGCCGAGCCGCGGTAGAGGCGGGCGCGGGGTGCGCGCCGGGCAGTGCGGTGCGCCTGCGATCCGCCGCCGAGGAGCGTGCGCACCGGCGCGAAGGTGTCGTTGGTGACGCGTCCCGCCCAGGTCAGGCTCCACAGGGCATCCACGACGGACTGCTCGTTCTCGGCGTCCGTCAGCTGTCGCAGCTGCGCGGCAAAGTAGGCGCCGCCGGCCGAGAGCGCGTCGATGATGCGCTGGTCGAGCGAACCGGGCACGATCTCGTCCTCCGGGTCGGCGAGAGTGAGCGCGGCGCCGTCGGCGGGGTGCAGGGCGATCCAGCCGTCGCGTCCGGGCAGTGACCCGTGCCCCGACCAGAGCACCTCTCCGGTTGCCGTCAGCTCGTCGAGCATCGCGGGGGTATAGCCCGAGACGCGACTGGGCAGCACGAGTGATTCCCAGGCGCTCGCGGGGATCGGCACGCCGGCGAGCTGATCGACGACGGCGACCACCCCGTCGATGCCGTCGAGTGGCCGTGTCACGTGCTGCCAGACCGGCAGGAACCGCGCGAACGCCTCGGGGGCGACGGGCTCGACAGTGCCGCGGATAGCCGCGAGAGAGCGCATCCGTAGCCGTCGCAGCACCTCGGTGTCGCACCACTCGGTGTCATCTCCTCGGGTGCCTGCGCTCACACGTGGGCCCGGGTCTGGGAGGAAGAAGCCGCTCGTGATGCGCCCCTGCGCTTCGAGTCGCTGCAGGGTCAGCCGTGCGACCGCGATGCCGACACCCAGCCGGTCGGCGACCGCATCGGACGTGAAAGGGCCGTGCGTGCGGGCGTATCGCGCCACGAGGTCGCCGAGAGGATCGACCAACGGCTCGAGGAAGGCGTTCGGGATGCCGACGGGCAGGGCAGCGCCGAGCGCATCGCGCAGTCGCCCGGCGTCTTCGATGCCCGCGACGCGGCGCGCGCCTCCGATCGAGACCGAGATCGCCCGGCGCGCGTCGATCAGAGCGTCGAGGTGAGCGGATGCCTCGGCGACCGAGGCGTGCGGGGTGCTGGTGCTGGTGCTGACACCGGGGTCGGCGTCGAGGGTGGGTTCGAGGCGCGCGGCCACCTCCGCGGCATCCAGGGGACCCAGCATCCGGAGCAGGTCGGCGACGCCCTCGATGCCACGCGCGCGGCGGGTCGGATCGAGCCGCTGCGACTCGCGCTCGAACTGCGCGATGATCGCAGGGTCGAGCAGTTCGCGCATCTCGATCTTGCCGAGCAGCTCGCTCAGCAGCGCGGGGTCGACCGACAGGGCGGCGGCCCGGCGCTCCGCCAGGGGGGAGTCGCCCTCATACATGAACGCGCCGACATATCCGAAGAGGAGGTCCCGCGCGAACGGGGAAGGCTGCGAAGTGATGATCTCGACGAGGCGGATGCGGCGGTCGCCGATGTTCCGCGCGATCCGAAGCAACGACGGCAGATCGTAGACGTCCTGCAGCACTTCGCGGAGGGTCTCGAGGATGATCGGGAACGTCGGGTATCGCTTGGCGACCTCCAGCAGCTGGGCGGAGCGCTGACGCTGCTGCCAGAGCGGGCTGCGCTTCTGCGGGTTCATCCGCGGCATCAGGAGGGCGCGAGCGGCGCATTCGCGGAACCGCGAGGCGAACAATGCCGATCCGCCGACCTCGTCGATGACGATCTGCTCGAGTTCGTCGGGGTCGAAGACGAAGAGCTCTGCGCCGGGCGGTTCGGCTGCGGCATCCGGGACTCGCGCGATGATTCCGTCGTCGCTCGCAACAGCCGATCCCTCGACCCCGAGACGCTCGCGAATGCGCGCGTTCACGGCCAGTGCCCAGGGGGCATGCACTTGCATGCCGTACGGGGAATGCAAGATGACGCGCCAGTCGCCTACCTCGTCGCGACTGCGCTCGACGGTGAGGCTCTTGTCGGTCGGGAGGCTCCCCGTCGCCTCGCGCTGCTCGGCGAGATAGGCGAGCAGGTTGGAGCGCGCGCGTTCATCGAGTCCGGCTTCGCGTAGTCGGTCAGCGGCCTTCTCGGGAGTCGCGGTCGACACTTCGCGAGAGAACTTACCGAGGGCTTCGCCGAGCTCGGCAGGGCGCCCGATGCCGTCTCCATGCCAGAACGGCATCTTTCCGGGCTGACCGTAGGCGGGGAGGACGTTGACGCGATCGTGCGTGATCTCGACGATGCGCCAGCTCGTGGTGCCAAGGGTGAAGACGTCATTGACGCGTGACTCGTAGACCATCTCCTCGTCGAGCTCGCCCACGCGGGCGTTCTGCGATTCACCGGCGATGAACACCCCGAACAGACCTCGATCGGGGATGGTGCCTCCGCTTGTGACCGCGATGCGCTGCGCGCCGGGCCGGCCGGTGAGGGTTCCTTGGTCGCGATCCCAGACCAGTCGAGGCCGCAGTTCGGCGAACTCATCAGACGGGAATCGCCCCGCGAGCAGGTCGAGCGTCGCCTCGTACGCCGAGCGGGGGAGGGTGCGGAACGGGGCGCTGCGTCGCACGGTCTCGAACCAGCCCTCGACGTCGATCGCGCCGAGGGCGGAGGCCGCGACCGTCTGCTGAGCGAGGATGTCGAGCGGATTCTGCGGCACCGCGATCGCCTCGATCTGCCCCGCCAGCATCCGTTCGGTGACGATCGCGGTGTGCAGCACATCGCCGCGATGTTTGGGAAAGAGGGCGGCCCGACTCACTTCGCCCACCTGGTGCCCGGCGCGGCCGACCCGCTGCAGACCGGATGCCGCCGACGGCGGGGCCTCGACCTGGATCACGAGGTCGACGGCGCCCATGTCGATGCCGAGTTCGAGGCTGCTGGTCGCGACGACGCAGCGGAGCACACCCGACTTGAGCTCTTCTTCGACGATCGCCCGCTGCTCTTTCGACACCGACCCGTGATGGGCCTTCGCGAGCACGGGGTCTGCGCCGGCGGTGGCTCCCGCCTGCGCCATCACCGCCGCCGGAACTGTTCTATCGGGAAGATCGAGCCCGAGCCGCTCGGAGTAGATCTCGTTCAGGCGCCCGGTCAGCCGCTCGGCGAGGCGGCGCGAGTTGGAGAACACGATGGTCGAGCGGTGCGTCAGGATGCGATCGACGATCGCCTCCTCGACGTGCGGCCACAGCGAGCCGCTCATCTCGGTGTTCTCGGACTTCTGTGGCGCGAACCACTCGCCGTCTTCGCCGGGGGAGGTGCTCGTGCTGGGTCTTGCCACATTCGGAGCACGCGAGCCCGGGGCGGGAGGCGGGTTGAGCATGTCGTCGACCGGCACCACGACCGTGAGGTCGAAGGCTTTGGTGGCGCGCGGAGCGACGATCTCGACCGGCGCGGCACCGCCCAGGAAGCGTGCGACCTCGTCGATCGGACGCACCGTGGCCGAGAGCCCGATGCGCTGGGCGGGTTTCTCGAGCAGTGCATCGAGGCGTTCGAGGCTCACCGCGAGGTGCGCGCCGCGCTTGGTCGCAGCGACCGCGTGCACTTCGTCGACGATCACGGTGTGGATGCCGCGGAGAGTTTCGGCCGCCTGACTGGTGAGCATCAGATAGAGCGACTCGGGCGTCGTGATCAGGATGTCGGGAGGCGCCGTGACGAGCTTCCGTCGATCCGAGGATGTGGTGTCGCCCGAGCGCACCCCGACCGTCACCTCGGGAACGGCGACGCCGAGCCGTCGGGCGGATTGGGCGATCCCCACGAGAGGGGAGCGCAGGTTGCGTTCGACGTCGACCCCGAGCGCCTTCAACGGGGAGATGTACAACACTCGCGTGGGGGAGATCGGGGTCTTCGGCTGCACCTTCTCGCCGCGACCTCTGGGCTTCGTGACGGGCACGGGCGCGGCATCCTTCTCGTGGAAGACCCGGTCGATCGCCCACAGGAACGCGGAGAGGGTCTTGCCTGAGCCGGTCGGGGCCACCACGAGCGCGTGCTTTCCCGCGGAGATCGCCGCCCATGCTCCGGCTTGGGCCGTGGTGGGCGCGACGAAG
>JAHIOK010000417.1 GCA_018895315.1 Actinomycetota bacterium
CTGCGCACGGTCGAAGAGGGCATGGACCGCGTCGAGGCCGCGCTGGCCGACGAGCTGCGCATCACCGACGTGCTCGCCGATGCCACGAGCCGCTATCTCTACGAGGCCGGCGGCAAGCGGATCCGCCCCATGCTGGCTGTGCTGACGGCGCAGCTGGGAGACGGCGTGACCGACGAGGTCATCCTCGCTTCTTCTGCGCTCGAGATGACGCACCTCGGTTCGCTCTATCACGATGACGTCATGGACGGCGCCGATGTCCGCCGCGGTGTGCCGAGTGCGCACGCCGTCTGGGGTAACAACATCGCGATCCTCACCGGCGATCTGCTGTTCTCACGCGCGAGCCAGATCATGTCGCGACTGGGCGTCGGGGCCATCCAGCTGCAGGCCGACACGTTCGAGCGGCTCGTGCTCGGGCAGATGCACGAGACGGTCGGTCCGCGGGCGGGGGATGACCCCGTCGCCTTCTACCTGCAGGTGCTCGCTGATAAGACCGGATCCCTGATCGCCACGGCCGGTCAGGCCGGCGTGATCTTCTCGAACGGCCCCGAAGAGTTCGAGCGGCCCCTCGTCGAGTTCGGCGAGAAGGCCGGCGTCGCGTTCCAGCTCATGGACGACGTCATTGATCTGAGCTCCGACCCCGACGAGACAGGCAAGGTGCCCGGCACCGACCTGCGCGCCGGTGTGCCCACGATGCCGTATCTGCTGCTCGGTCAGCGCGACGACGAGGGGTCGATCGCGTTGCGTCAGCGCATCGATGAGGGCGTGGCGCGCATCGCCGACGGCGCCGACCCCGCGATCCTCGACGACGACCTCGCCCAGCTCCGTATCCACGCTGCCACCGCGCAGACGTTGGACCTCGCCCACGAGTGGTCGCGAGACGCTGTTGCCGCTCTCGCGCCGCTTCCCGACGGTCCGGTGCGCGACGGCCTGACCCGCTTCGCGGAAGCCGTCGCCGACCGCACCAGTTGACCCCAGGAGATCCACCCATGACCAAGCTCAGGCTGGCCATCGTCGGGGCAGGCCCGGCCGGCATCTACGCCGCTGACATCCTGCTCAAGGCGGAGCGCAAATTCGATGTCTCGATCGATCTGTTCGAGCAGCTGCCGGCGCCTTACGGCCTCGTCCGGTACGGCGTCGCCCCCGACCACCCCCGGATCAAGGGCATCATCACGGCTCTGAAAGACGTGCTCGACCGCGGCGACATCCGCATCTTCGGCAACGTCCGCTTCGGTGAAGACATCACGCTCGACGACCTCAAGGGGCACTACAACGCGGTGATCTTCTCGACCGGGGCGATCCATGACGTCGATCTCGACATTCCGGGGATCGACGCGGTGGCATCGTACGGCGCCGCCGATTTCGTCAGCTGGTTCGACGGACACCCCGATTTTCCGCGCGAGTGGCCGCTGGATGCCGCATCCGTCGCGGTCATCGGCAACGGCAACGTCGCGCTCGACGTCGCGCGCATGCTGGCCAAGCATGCCGACGACCTGCTGCCCACCGAGATCCCGGCGAACGTGTACGAAGGGCTCGCACAGAGCCCCGTCACCGACGTGCACGTCTTCGGCCGCCGAGGTCCGGCCCAGGTGAAGTTCACTCCGCTCGAGCTGCGCGAACTCGGCGAGCTGCGCGACGTCGACATGGTCGTCTACGACGAGGACTTCGACTACGACGATGCCTCCAAAGCCGCGATCGCGAGTAACAAGCAGGTGCTGGTGATCGACCGGGTGCTGCAGTCGTGGCGCACGCGCCCGAGCGTCAACAACGCCGGCGGCGAGGCGTCGCGGCGCCTCCACCTGCACTTCTACGCGAAGCCCGTCGAGGTCAAGAAAGACGCCCAGGGTCGTGTCTCCGGCTTCGTCTACGAGCGCACCCGTCCCGATGGTCAGGGTGGTGTCGGGGGCACAGGCGAGCTGCGCGAAGTGGCCGTTTCTGCGCTGTACCGGGCGGTCGGATACTTCGGCTCGCCGTTGCCCGGGGTGCCTTTCGACAAGCGCCACGGGGTCATCCCGAATCACGAGGGCCAGGTGCTGCGCAAGGACTCCAACGAGCGGGTGCCGGGCGTCTACGCGACTGGCTGGATCAAGCGCGGACCGGTGGGGCTCATCGGCCACACCAAGTCGGACGCGATGGAGACCATCCGTCACCTGATCAACGACCAGGCATCCTGGTGGCAGCCCGCCGACACCTCGGAGGAGGCCATTCCCGCTCTTCTCGAGGAGCGCGGAGTGCGCTGGACCGACCTCGACGGCTGGCATCGCCTCGACGAGCACGAGATGGCTCTCGGCGCTCCGCACGAGCGGGCCCGCATCAAGGTCGTCCCCCGCGACGAGATGGTGGCGATCTCCCGCGCCGAGTGACGCACCCGGAGCCGCCGCGGATTGCGGGGCTGCGATGCGGCTCGGTTCAGGAGGAGGCACTTCGTGTCGCCCCGTTCGGGGTGAGGCGCCTTGTGCGACCCCGTTCGGGAGGAGATGCCTTGTGCGACCCCGTTCGGGGCGAGGCGCCTTGTGCGACCCCGTTCGGGAGGAGATTGCAGCACCGGAGGATGCTGAGGGCCCCAGCATCCTCCGGTGCTGCAATGACCTCCGCACCCGCACCCGCACGGGGCTCCTGCACAGCGGTGCCTGGACGCCGGGTGTCCACCGATGTGTGAGAGTCCACCACTGGCTGAGGGTGGCCGAGGCACACTGTCGAGGTGATCGATCTCGCCCGGGCCATGCGCCGCCACGACGGCGTTGCGAGGGTGCGAACTCTCGAGGCTGAGGGCCTCACGCGCGGGATGCGTGAGCGAGCGCTCGCCGCAGGAGCCCTTCTCCAGGTGAAGAAGGGCTGGGTGGCGAGCGCGGATGCCGACCCGCTCCTGATCGCCGCCGCCAGGGCCGGGGTTGTGTTGAGCTGTGTGACCCAGGCTCGGCGGCTCGGCCTATGGGTGCTCGCTGATGGCGCAACGCACGTCGCGGCGAAGGCGCACTCCGGCCGGGCTCCGGTCGGCACGGCCACTGTGCACTGGGCTGATCCGGCCGTGCCGCGGCATCCCGAAGCGCTCGTCGATCCGATCGAGAACGTGCTCGCTCTCGTCGCGACCTGCCAGCCCTATGAGCAGGCCCTGGCCATCTGGGAGTCCGCGTTGCGTCGTGGGCTCGTCGACATGCGGGCGCTGAGCAGGCTGTCTCTGCGGCCGAAGGCACGAGCCCTGCTTGGGGCCGCCGACATCTTCGCCGACTCCGGACTCGAGACGTTCGTGATGCCTCGGTTGAAGTGGTTGCGACTTCCGCTCCGTCGCCAGATCTGGTTGCACGGGCATCGCGTCGACCTGCTGATCGGCGAGCGCCTCGTCCTGCAGATCGACGGAGCCCACCACACCGGTTCGCAGCGCGACGAAGACATCGCCCACGATGCCCGGCTCATGCTGCGGGGCTATTCCGTGATTCGAGTGAGCTACGTGCAGGTGGTGGAGAAGTGGCCAGAGGTGCAAGACCTGATCATGCGGGCGGTCGCCCAGGGCCTGCACCGCGGGACATGAGCGATCTGGGTCACGCGGTTGGGCGCGTTACGGGCGCGGCGCGGGAGGAGATTGCGGAACGGGAGGATGCCCGGGGCTGAAGAATCCTCCGGTGCTGCAATCTCCTCCGCACCCGCACCCGCACCCGCACCCGCACCCGC
>JAHIOK010000418.1 GCA_018895315.1 Actinomycetota bacterium
CAGCCGAGTGCGGCGGCACCCGCGATCAGATCGACGACCCGCGCCGGCTCGGCGATACCGACCGAGAACACATACGTCGCCGTGAACCCCAGCCCAGCCAGTTCGCTCACCGTGGCGGCCACGGATTCCGAGGTCGAATCGGGGCTCACCGCGATCATCGCGGTCTTCTCGATCTCGTCGTAGTCGCGTCCCACCGCATCGCAGTGACCCCGCAGGACGTCCAGCTTGTGAACGGGCAGCTCGCCCATCGCCGAGAGATTGCAGGCATCCGCATACTGAGCGACCAGGCGCAGCGTCTTCTTCTCGCCTCCCCCGCCGATCATCAGGTACGGGTGCGGCCGCGAGATGCTCTGAGGAGAGTTCAGGGTGCGCTCGAGCTGCCAGATCGCACCCTCGTAGGGCTCTTCGGAATCCGACCACATCTGCAGGCAGATCTGGATCGTCTCCTCCAGCTGGCGGAACCGCTCCGCGACGGGCGGGAAGGTGAAACCGAGCCCCGCGGATTCCTGGTCGTTCCACGCGGCGCCGATGCCGAGGCCCACGCGGCCGCCCGAGAGCACATCGAGGGTCGTCACCTGCTTCGCGAGCAGCGCAGGCTGGCGGTAGATCACCCCGGTGACGAGCGTGTGCAGTAGCGCCTTCTCCGTGTGGGCGGCGATGAACCCGAGCGTCGCGTACGCCTCCAGCATCTCGTGCTCGACCGGGCCGATGCCGGGCAGCTGCCAGAAATGGTCCATCACTGTAATGCGCTGGATGCCGGCGGCCTCCGCGTTGCGCACGTGCGCGGCGAGCGCGGGCCCGAGCTGGCTCGCGCCGGTCGTCCATGTGTAGTCAGCGATGTGGATTCCGAAGTCCATTCCGAGCACTCCTGCCTTTCGAAGACGCCGGAAACGGCATCCTGCATCAGTGCCAGGCTAGGCCCACGCAGGAGCGCGGAGAAGGCCATTCGCTATGACTTCGCCGAGTAACGCGATGACAGGCGATACTCACGGCCTCAGGCGGTGGCCGCGGCATCCACCCCCTGTCACACTGAGGGCATGAGCGTGATCGAGAACTCCAAAGTCACCATCGTCGGCGCCGGCAGCGTCGGCTCGAGCGCCGCGTACGCGGCCCTCATCCGTGGGTCTGCGCGACACGTCGCCCTGTACGACATTGCAACCCCGAAGGTCGAGGCCGAAGTGCTCGACCTCGCGCACGGAACCCAGTTCACGGGTTCGAGCGATATCACCGGCGGCAGCGACCTGTCGGTCGTCGAGGGCTCGCACGTCGTGGTGATCACCGCCGGCGCCAAGCAGAATCCCGGCCAGACGCGCATCGAGCTCGCCGGCGTGAACGCCGGAATCATGAAGAAGATGATGCCTCAGCTGCTCGAGGCAGCACCCGATGCCGTCTATGTGATCGTGACCAACCCCTGCGACGTGCTCACAGTGCTCGCACAGGAGGCGACCAACCTCCCGCCCGAGCGGATCTTCGCTTCCGGCACGGTGCTCGACACCTCGCGCCTTCGGTGGCAGCTCGCCCGCCGTGCCGGTGTCTCCTCCAGCAGCGTCCACGCGTATATCGTCGGTGAGCACGGCGACACGGAGTTCCCGATGTGGTCGGCCGCGACGATCGGCACCGTGCCCATCCTCGAATGGGAGGCCCCGGGTCACCCCCGCATGACGGTCGACGAGCTCGATCAGATTGCGATCGACGTGCGGGATGCCGCCTACAAGGTGATCCTCGGCAAAGGCGCGACCAACTACGCAATCGGCCTGTCGAGTGCGCGGATCATCGAGGCCATCCTCAACGACGAACACGCGGTGATGCCCGTCTCCACGGTGCTGCGCGACTTCCACGGCCTCGACGGTGTCGCGCTCTCCGTGCCCTCGATCGTGAGCGCCTCGGGTGCCACCCCGATCCGAACGACCCCGTTCTCGGCGAACGAGCTCGGGCTGTTGCGCCGGTCGGGAGACGCCCTCCGCGAGGTCGCCGACTCCCTACGCTGACCCGACCCCCGGTATACGGGCTGACCTGAGACGGGCAAGGAGGGGTGCCCGAGCGGGGCAGCATCGCCGGGGCTCAGTGGGATGTCGCGGGCCCGCCGTACGCTGGACCCCATGGCAACCCGTCGCCCCGCAGCCGCCGCGCCCTATCGGTGCACCGAGTGCGGCTGGACGACCCTCAAGTGGGTCGGACGATGCGGCGAGTGCCAGCAGTGGGGCACCGTGGTCGAGGCTGCAGCACCCACCGGCATCCTGCGGTCGATCTCGGCGGTCGCGCCCGTCGGCGACCGCACCGCGCGACCGATCACCCAGCTGACCACCACCGATGCTCCCCGGCGCACGACCGGGGTCGGCGAGTTCGACCGGGTGCTCGGCGGAGGCATCGTGCCGGGCGCCGCGATCCTGCTCTCCGGCGAGCCGGGTGTCGGCAAGTCCACTCTGCTGCTCGAAGTGGCCGCGGCGAGCGCAAAAGCCGGCAGGCGGGTGCTCTACGCGAGCGCCGAGGAGTCGACCGCCCAGGTGCGACTGCGCGCCGAGCGCACCGGCGCGCTCCACGACGAGCTCTACCTCGCCGCCGAGACCGACCTCGCGACGATCCTGGGGCACATCGACCAGGTACTGCCCGAGCTGATCATCGTCGACTCCGTCCAGACCGTGTCATCGTCCCAGTCGGAGGGGATGGCCGGGCATCCGAGTCAGGTGCGGGAAGTGGCATCCACGCTCATCCGGGTGGCGAAAGACCGCGGCATCCCCGTGATCATCGTCGGTCACGTCACGAAAGACGGGTCGATCGCAGGCCCCCGCATCCTCGAGCACCTCGTCGATGTCGTCTGCCAGTTCGAGGGCGACCGGCAGACGTCGCTGCGGTTCGTGCGTGCGCTGAAGAACCGGTTCGGCCCGACCGACGAGGTCGGCTGCTTCGACATGACCGGCGCCGGCATCGCCGAGGTGCCCGATCCGAGTCAGCTGTTCCTCGGTCACGGCAGCATCGAACCCGGGACGTGTGTCGCGATCGCCCTCGAGGGGCGTCGCGCGATGCCGGTCGAGGTGCAAGCGCTGACGATCAGCACAACGGCTCCGAACCCGCGCCGCATCGTGAACGGGGTCGACGGGGCTCGCGTCGCGATGGTGCTGGCGGTGCTCGAGAAGAAGGCGGGCGTCGTCACCTCGAATCAGGACGTATACGTCTCGACCCTCGGCGGAGTGCGATTTACCGAGCCCGCAGCCGACCTGGCCATTGCGATGGCGGTGGCCGGCTCGGTCGGCAATTTCGCGGTTCCGAAGGGTTTCGCGGCGATCGGCGAGCTGAGCCTCGCAGGCGAAATACGCCGGGTCACCCAGAGTGCACAGCGCCGAAGCGAAGCCGCCCGCCTCGGCTACGCGCAGCTCATCGACGACCGCTCGAAAGACCTCCGCGGCGCCCTCCGCGACATCCGCACCCGTGCGAAAGCCCGCCCCGGAGGCGACATTCCGGAGTTCTGACCCGGAGCCCGCGCCCGCTCTCCCCAGCCCAGCCCAGCTCAGCTCAGCTCAGCTCAGCTCAGCTCAGCTCAGCTCAGCTCAGCTCAGCTCAGCTCAGGAAGCCCCGCAGCAGCGCCTCCGAACCGGCGAGGTGTTCCAAGAC
>JAHIOK010000031.1 GCA_018895315.1 Actinomycetota bacterium
CGATCGAGCACGGATACCCGGTGCGGATGGTCGTCCCGGGACTCTACGGATACGTCTCGGCCACGAAGTGGGTCACTGAGCTGGAGGTCACCCGGTTCGACGCAGCCCAGGGCTATTGGACCTCGCGGGGCTGGTCCGACCACGGCCCCATCAAGCTCGAGTCGCGCATCGATGTGCCGCGTTCGAGCGGGTCGGTGCAGGCCGGCGACACGGTGATCGCCGGTGTCGCGTGGCAGCCCCACGTGGGCGTGTCCGGGGTCGAGGTGCAGGTCGACGACGGCGCATGGCAGCGAGCGACGCTGGCCTCGGCCATCTCGGACGACACCTGGGTGCAGTGGAGCCTGCCGTGGACCGCGGCATCCGGATCCCACACCCTGCGCTGCCGCGCGACCAGCGCGACCGGTGAGGTGCAGACCTCGCAAGAGGCCTATGTCGCCCCCGACGGCGCCACCGGCTGGCACACCGTCCAGGTTCAGGTCGCCTGACCCACGCGCCCCGCGCCCGCGGGTTCTCGCGGGCTCTCGCGGGCTCTCGCCGAGTGCACGGGATGCCGCCCAGCGCACGGCCTTCCCACGCATGTAAGCCGTGCACTCGGCGGTATGCCGTGCACTCGCGTCTCGCCGCGGGGCGCGGGGCGCGGGGCGCGGGGCGCGAGGCGGGGTCAGGCGGGGACGGGAGGAGCGAGGAGCGTGCCGGCCACGATGGCGCCGTGGAACGTACGCACCGTGACGACGAGCCACGCGGCCACAAGACCCGCGAAGAGCACGACGGCGAGCGCGGCCAGCGCGAGCGACCCGGTGTGGAGGGCGAGGCCGGTGACTCCTGTCACGCAGGTGCCCACGGGGAACGTGAACGACCACCAGGTCAATGAGAATGGCAGACCCTGACGGCGCGTGCGCAGTGTGATCGCGGCCGCGAGAGTGCCCCAGAGCAGCGCGAACCCGAGAACGGGCACGCCGAAGATCGGTCCGAACATCTCCAACGCCCGCGCCCAAGAGGGCTCGACGACGAGATGTGCGTTGCCGCCCAGCAGGTTCGCCGCGGTGATGGACTGCCCGAGAGGACCCAGCACGATCCAGAGGGTCGGCACGAGCGCCGCCGGCCCGATGCTGTGCCGCACCAGTCGTGTCCAGATCATGGTGATCACGATCAGCGACGCGATCAGGCTCAGCCCGAACATCGCGTAGCAGGCGAGCAGCAGCGTCAGCCGGGCTTGACCGGCCGGAACGAATGGCAGGAGCAATGCTCCCGTTGCCGCCGACACCATCGGCGGAACGACCGGCATGAGCCACCCGCCGAACGCCGCATCCTCGGCGACGTCGGTTCGCGTGAACGTGAGGTACGGGATCGCGACGGCCGACGCGAGGCCGAGGATCGTACCGACCGTCCAGAGGACGCCATCGATCGCAACCGCGGCGGGCTGACCGATGAGGTCGGTGCCGAGCAGGAGGGTTCCGGCGCCGACAGTGAGCATCGCCATCGGGGGTGCCCCGTAGAAGTGCGCCATCACCGGGTGCCGCACGTGCCCGCGCGCCGCGGTGCGGAACTGCACCCAGTGGATGACCGTCGCGCCCGAGATCACGAGGAGCAGCGCGCTCGCCAGCATCCACACGACGACGGCTCCGAGCCGAAGCCCCGGAAACTGAAGCGGCAGGGTGGCGGCGGCATTCGCGACGATGCCGGTGCCCATGACCGCCGCGAACCAGTTGGGCGTGAAGTGCGAGAAGGCCCGCCCTGCATTGTCGTGCACCGTTGACTCCCTGATCCCGCGCCGCAGGGTGCGGAAGGCGGGCTCATTACGAGCGTCCCGCACCGCAATGATTTCGGGTAGAGCTCTACACTTGTGGAGCCACAAGCAGATGTTGTGGCAGAGGAGAGGGCCCCGTGGACGATCTCCGCAGTCTGCGTTTCTTCGCCGCGGTCGCAGCCACGGGCAGCCTTTCCGCCGCCGGCAAGTCGCTCGGCGTCTCGCAGCAGGCCGTTTCGCTGCGGGTGCGCGCCCTCGAGGCGGAGCTCGGACTGACCCTGCTCGAGCGGTCGCCGCGCGGCAGTCGCGTCACCGAGGTGGGGGCGCTCGTCGCCGCGTGGGGCGTCGACGTTCTCGAGGCCGCCGACCGCTTCACGGCATCGACCCGCAGTCTGCGCGCATCGGAGCCGGGCGTTCTGACCATCGCCGCCAGCCTCACGATCGCCGAACATCTCCTGCCGCTCTGGCTGGTCGCTTTCCGCCGCCAGCACCCCGACAGCGAGCTCAGCATTCAGTCCGCGAACAGCGCAGCGGTCGCGACCATGGTCGCCGAGGGCGCGCGACAGCTGGGGTTCATCGAGACTCCGGATGTGCCGCACGGCCTCCGTTCGCGGACGATCGCCTACGACGAGCTCGTGGTCGTCGTAGCGCCTGCGCATCCCTGGGCTGCGCGCTCCGAGGGCATCACCGCGAGAGAGCTCGCATCGACCCCACTGATCGTGCGGGAGACCGGTTCGGGAACCCGGCATACCCTCGAGGCCGCGCTCGCCGCGGCGCCCATCGGGCCCGAACGCTGCGCTTCGACCCCGCTCTCCGAGCCGGCCGCCGAGCTTCCGTCGACCGCGGCGATCAAAGTCGCGGCGCTCACCGGCTACGCCCCGGCGGTTCTCAGCATCCTCGCGGTGCGCGCCGAACTGGCGGCGGGAACCCTCGTGCGGGTCAGGCTCCGCGACCTGCACGTCATCCGCCCACTCACCGCCATCTGGAAGCCCCGTGCGGTCACTCCACCGGCGACGCTCACCGCGTTCCTCGATATCGCGGCGTCCCCGGCGTCCGACGAACGCTGGCCGTCTGCCTAGGGGCGAGAAGCGCCCTCGTCGACGGGCGCGCTGGCTGTGCCGGCATCCGCGTCCTTCGGCACCCACCCGTCGCGCATGACCCCGGGTTCGGGATGCGGATGCCGGCGTCCCTGAATCACGAACAGTGCGACGCCGAGGGCGACCGCCACGAACGAGGCCCAGACGTTGGCGGGGATGCCGAACAGTCCGTCACTCGTCGGATCGATGCGGATCGCCTCGAGCCAGCTGCGGCCGAGACCGTACCAGATCAGGTACAGGCCGAACAGGCGACCCCATTGCAGGCGGAAACGTCGCTCGAGGAGCAGCAGCAGCGCCACTCCGACCAGATTCCAGATGATCTCGTAGAGGAACAGTGGGTGAAAGAGCGTGTCGGCCGGCAGCCCGGGCGGGAACTTGGCGTTCGACGACTCGATCTCGAGCCCCCACGGCAGGGTCGTCGGAAGCCCGAAGAGCTCGTGGTTGAAGTAGTTTCCCAGGCGTCCGATCGCCTGTGCGACCAGCATCGCCGGGGCGAGGGCATCGGCGAACGCCCAGAACCGCACGCCCGACCGGCGACATCCGATGTAGGCGCCGACGGCCCCGCCGATCAGTGAGCCATAGAGCGCGTTCCCGCCGTCCCAGATCGCGAAGATGCCCCAGAGATTGTCACCGGGCGCGAAGTAGTCGCCGACGTGCGTGAACACGTGGTAAAAACGGGCGCCCACGATGCCGAGCGGGATCGCCCACAGCACGATGTCGATCACGACACCGGACGGTGCTCCCCGACGGGTGAGGCGCCGATTCGTAAGAAAGGCCGCCGCGATCATGCCCGCGATGAGACACAGCGCATAGGTGTGGATCGTGAGCGGACCGATCGAGAACTGCGCGAGAGCCGGATCGGGGCTCGGGATGCTCAGCGGACGCATGGTGTATTTTTCCTCATTCTCGTCACCCGTGGAAACCACGGCCTCCGGAACTCTACGCCTCGCTCCCCTCCTTCCGCCTCGCCACCCTGGTGCAGTGTCGTGAGCATGGGGTCACCCAGTGCGCAGCCCGGCCACCGACCGTGCCCAGCCGCCTCCTGCCGGCCTAGTGCGCGGAATCCGTCGGAAGAACCACATGGTCAAGGGCGTACGGAGTCGGCTCCAGGGCCTTCGCCATGATGGCCTCCATGACGTTCAGCGGCACGAGGCAGTCGGCGCAGGCACCCTCCGTCGCATCGATCCGCACGACGATCCGCTCCGGGTCAGTCGGTTCCCAACGGAGCACGTAGCCATCCGCTGCCATCATGTCGGTGAATTGCCGGAGTGCCGCGTCGACCTCCGTCGCATCCGGGTACTCGGTCATGACGATGCTCCGATCTTCTCGTGGGAGTACGGCTCCTCGCGGGGCGGGTTCAGCGTGAAGATCTCCACGATCGCCGATACGCCTGCGTTGTCCGCTCCGGCCACCATGATCTGGATCGAGGGAGGACTGCTCAGCACTCGAACCGTGTCGGGGGCATCTGTCTGGCTCGCGGAGTCGGGCATCGAATCGGGATGCGACGTCGACAGCCGCCAGCGCGTCTTGTGCGAGAGCGCGTCCTTGCCGACCGCGACGAGCTCATCGCGGCTGCGCACCGCGTTCTCGTACACGAAAGCCCGGAGATCGTCCTTGCTCCAGCCTGCCGATGCGAAGACGCTAGCGTGCTCGGGAGTGAGCACCAGCAGCGCGCTCGTGTACTCGTGGATGAGCGCGCCCGTGCGCGCGATCGTATCGGTGAAGTCCCACGCCAGCTGTTCGGGGCTCTGGGTGTGCCGTGCCTCGATGTGGATGACGGAACGGATGACGAACGCCGTCACGACGTCGTCGGAGGCTTCGAACCCATGCTCGGTGTGCAGCGCCGGCCACGGGCTCTGCTCCTCGTTCTCGGCGATGCACGCGGAGTACTTGGCCGGTGTCCCTTGCGTTGCCTGATCGAGCTTGTGCGGGTGCAGCCCGAAGACGTTGATGCACCCCAGACGGATCGAGCGTCCGATGGTGGCGTTCGCGCGAAAGCCCGAGCCGAAGATGTTGCCGCGGCTGTTGAGCCCGATCCGTTCGCGCACCGGGCCGTTGACCACGAGAAGGGGCGCGGTGCCGGTCGTGGACTGCCAGATTCCGCGCGCCGGATGTGGTTCCTTCGCGATCGCCTCCCACGCGGCGACGACGACAGGGAAGTAGTCGCTGCGGCAGCCAGCCATCGCCGCGTTGATCGCGGCGAGCCGCACCGTCAGGTGACGGTTGAGATGGGTGATCGAGAAGAGCACCTCCTCCGGGTCGCGGTCGACGGTCGCGAGGAACTCCTCCATCAGAGACTCCGTGACCGGAACCACCGGA
>JAHIOK010000419.1 GCA_018895315.1 Actinomycetota bacterium
AGCTGGTCGTACTTCGCGAACGGGTACGGGTAGTCGAACTTCTCCTCGTAGTACGCGAAGCCCTCGCGGGTCTTCTCGAACACGTAGTCAGCGTCGAGGTGCTGCCACAGGCTCTTTCGGGCGTAGACGCCGAGCGGGATGACGCGGCCCGAGGCACTGGTCAGTTCGGAGAACGTCGACTCGTACGGGCCGGCGATGAGCGCCGTGATGTAGGAGGAGATGCGGGGGGTGGGTTCGAAGACCCACGTGGCGGTGCCGTCGCCGTGCGACTGCGGCTGAGGCGTGGGGGAGTTGGAGATGACCTTCCACTCGGTCGGTGCCGTCACCGTGAACTGGAACGTGGCCTTCAGGTCGGGCTGCTCGAAGACCGTGAACACGCGACGCGAATCCGGCACCTCGAACTGCGAATACAGGTACACCTCGCCGTCCGCGGGGTCGACGAATCGGTGCAGGCCCTCGCCGCTGTTGGTGTAGCTGCCGTCGGCATCGACGATGAGCTCGTTCTCGGCGGCCAGCCCGGTCAGGGCGATGCGGGAGTCGACGTGGGCCGAGACCGGCACTTCGCGCCCGTTCAGTGTGATCTCGCGGATGTTGCCCGAGATCAGGTCGATGAAGGTGTCGGCGCCTTCGGTCGCGGAGAAGCGCACAACCGTGCGAGACCCGAAGACCTCCGCACCCTTCGTGAGATCAAGTGCCACGTCATACGAATGCGTGTCGACAACGGCGCGGCGCTCTTGCGCCTCGATGCGGGTGAGGTTCTCTCCTGGCACTGCAAAGCTCCCAAGGGGTGTGAGGGGATGTTGCGGTCCGGCGCTGCTGGCGCCCGTGACAACCCATCCAGCCTACGGCAGGGTGCCCCCAGGTTCCGCGGCCTCGGCACGCTCTCGATCCACGTGACTGCGGGCGTGTGCAATAGCCGTAGGAAGGTCGGTGAACAGATGGTTCTCGTGGCGCAGCGCGCCGAGCACGCCCACCGTCCGGAAGAGCTCCGCGTGACCCTCGCGGATGCCCTTGATGAGCACCGTCACGCCCCGACGCTCGAGCTGCTGCACGATCTCACCGAGAACGTGGGCGCCGGTGGCATCGACGAGCTCGAGCTGAGACATCCGGAGCACGACCACCGTGACACCGTCGATCGCGGTGACCTCGGCGAGTACCCGGTCGGCGGCGGCGAAGAACAGCGGCCCCTCGATGCGGACGATCGCGATCCGTTCGTCTCCCGCCTGGGCTGCGCCGAGGATGGCTTCGCGGTGCACGCCGGTCGCGCGCGAAAGACCGCGCAGAGCGAAGATCGCCGCGACCACCATGCCGATGGCGACGGCAAAGATCAGATCAACTGAGACCGTCACCAACGCTGTGACGATGTAGGCGGCAGCATCGGCGCGAGTGGAGCGCAGAATCGACCGCGCGCCGGCAACGTGCACCATGCGCACCGCGGTGACCATCAGCACCCCCGACAGTGCGGCGTGGGGGATCGCCCCCACGGGTCCGCTGACCGCGAGCACCACGAGCAGCAGCACTGCCGAGTGGATGATCGCCGCGAGGCGGGTGCGTGCGCCGGAGCGCACGTTCACGGCGGTGCGCGCGATGGCACCCGTGGCGGGCATGCCGCCGAAGAGGCCGGCGCCGATGGAGGCCAGCCCCTGTCCGACCAGCTCACGGTCGGGGTCGTATGGGCCGGTGTCGGCCAGCGATGCCGCCACGCGCGCAGACAGCAGAGACTCGATGGCCGCCAGGGCGGCGACCGTGAGCGCCGGAAGAGCCAGACTCGACAGCATCCCGATATCGATACCGGAGATTCCCGGGGCGGGAAGAGAAGACGGGAGAGCACCGATCACGGCGAGAGGATCGGCGAGGACGAGGGCGAGCACCGTCACCAGGACCACGCCGACGAGCGAGCCGGGAATCGCAGGGTGCAGGCGAGGCAGCAGGACCATGCAGGCGGCGACGAGGGCGACCGCCCCCAACGCCCAGGCGAGATACACCGGATCGGCCCCGATGAGCGAAGAGACCGCGGCGACGACGACATTGCTGGACGTCGCCCCGTGCACGTCCGCTGCGGTGAGCGCCGGCACCTGCTGCAGGAAGATGATGATCGCGATTCCGAGAGTGAACCCTTCGATCACGGGCCAGGGGATGAACGACACCGCGCGACCGAGGCGCGCAGCACCCGCGATCACCACGATGACCCCCGCCATGATGCTGACGATCGCGACGGCACCGACCCCGTGGGCTGCGACGATCGGGGCGAGCACGACGACCATCGCGCCGGTGGGGCCCGAGACCTGCACGTTCGATCCCCCGAAGACCGCAGCGATCACTCCGGCGACGATGGCCGTGATCAGGCCCGCTGCTGCACCCGCGCCCGACGAGATGCCGAAGCCGAGCGCCAACGGCAGCGCGACGATGCCGACGGTGACCCCGGCCAGCAGATCGCGGCGCCAACTCGTGCGCACGCCCCGATAGTCGCCGCCTGAGGGCAGTAGAGCGCGCGCGGCGTTCAGTGCAAAGTTCACGACGACGCTCCGAACCGCGGCAGAGAGGCCATGTCCTGCGCGCGGGCGGTGTCTTCCGCCACGAGTGAGCCCAGGAGTTTCCGCGCGACCGAGAGCAGTTCTGCCACTTCGGGTCGGGCGAGCCGGTAGTACACACTGCTGCCGCGGCGCTCCGACGTGACCAGGCGGTGCCTGCGAAGCACCGAGAGATGCTGCGAGAGGTGCGAGGCCTCCAGAGCGGTGCTCTCTTGCAGCGATGCGACGGAATGCTGCTCGCCGTCGGCGAGGAGCTCCAGCATCCGGATGCGGAACGGGTGCGAGAGACCCTTGAAGAGTCCTGCCTTCACTTCGTACAGCGGACGTTGCTCAGCAGTTAGTGACATGATGAAGTCATCATATCGCCCTCCACGGGTTTCACACGATGGGAGGATGGAGCGCGTGAGCGCACCTTCGTCGACACCCACGGATGCCCCTTCCGCCGTTGTACCGTTCGCCTCGGCGGCGGCCGCATCCGGAGCCCCCTATGTCGAGGTTCCCGTCGCATACGACGCGATCCTTCTCGCCGGCTTCGGGGGGCCGGAGGGTCAGGACGACGTCATTCCGTTCCTTCGCAACGTCACGCGTGGTCGGGGGATCCCCGACGAGCGGCTCGAGGAAGTCGCTCACCACTACCGGCACTTCGGCGGAGTCAGCCCGATCAACTCTCAGAATCGGGCGCTCAGAGCTGCGCTGGAGGCCGAGCTCGCACGCCGCAGCATCGACCTGCCGGTCTACTGGGGCAACCGCAACTGGACGCCGTACCTCGAAGAAGCCGTGACGGATGCCGCGAACTCCGGTCACACCACGCTCCTCGCGCTTTCCACGAGCGCCTACAGCTCCTTCTCGAGCTGCCGGCAATATCGCGAGGACTTCGCACGAGTGCTCATCGACACGGGGCTCGCCGGCACGGTCACGATCGACAAGATCCGCCAGTTCTTCGACACCCCGGGCTTCGTCGGCCCGTTCATCGATGGCGTACGCGACGCCGTCGCGGGCTTTCTCGCGCAGGGCGTCGCTCCGAGCGCGATCCGCGTGCTGTTCTCGACCCACAGCGTGCCGACGGCGGACGCCGACCGCTCCGGTCCGCGCGAGGGCGATCCTCGGCACCGTGATCTCGGTGAGGGCGGCGCGTACGCTGCGCAGCACCGCGCCGTCGCGACTGTCGTGATGGAGGCGGTGGCTGCTGCGATCGACGGCGCCGACCAGGTCGGGTGGGATCTGGTCTTCCAGTCGCGGTCCGGCCCGCCGTCGCAGCCCTGGCTCGAGCCCGACGTGTGCGATGTGATCGCGACTCTTCCCGAGCACGGGGTGGACGCCGTCGCCATCGTGCCGCTCGGCTTCGTCAGCGACCACATGGAAGTGCTCTGGGACCTCGACACCGAAGCGATGGAGGCGGCGGAGACCGCGGGCCTCCGTGCGGTCCGCACCCCGACCCCGGGAATCGACCCGCAATACGTCCGAGGTCTCGTCGACCTCGTGGTGGAGCGGCTCGAGGGCACCCCGGCCGCCGGGCGGCCGCACCTCACCGACCTCGGTCCATGGTTCGACGTGTGCCGCCCCGGGTGCTGCGAGAACATCCGGGCGGGATTCAAGCCCGCGGCATCCGGCATCGTCCCCTGACGTTCCCCTCCCTAGAATCGACCCCATGCGCATCCATATCGCCACCGACCACGCCGGTCTCGAGTTCTCCACGCAGCTGCAGCACCACCTGGCAGGTCAGGGGCATGATGTCCTCGATCATGGGCCGCTCGAGTACGAGCCGCTCGATGATTACCCGGCCTTCTGCATCAGGGCGGCGCAGGCGGTCGTGCGTGATCAGGCCGACGGCGTCGACGCCCTCGGTGTGGTGTTCGGCGGATCGGGCAACGGGGAGCAGATCGCAGCGAACAAGGTGCGCGGGGTGCGCGCTGCGCTCGTGTGGAGCATCGCGACGGCGGAGCTCGCCCGCGAGCACAACGACGCCAACGTCATCGCGATCGGCGCGCGCCAGCACACCTTCGACGAAGCGTCCACGTTCATCGATCGATTCATCGCGACACCGTTCTCCCACGAAGAGCGGCACGTGCGCCGCATCGCGCAGATCGCAGACTTCGAAGACGATGGCACGCTGATGCCCGACCCGCGAGCGACCGCCGGCGGGCCGGATGTGCTCGCCGACGACAGCAGCTCGTTCGACCCCGAAGCCGGCTGAGGAGCCGATGCCCGAGGGTCACTCCGTCCACCGCATCGCTCGACAGGTCGCCCGCAACATCGTGGGGCACGAGGTCGCGGCGTCCAGCCCGCAGGGCCGATTCGTCGAGGGAGCTGCCGTGCTCACGGGGCGCGCGGCGACGTCGGTGCGCGCCGTCGGCAAGCAGATGTTCCTTCAGTTCGACGACGACCTCTGGCTGCGCGTGCACCTGGGGATGTACGGCGCTTGGGATTTCGCCGGTGAGATCTCCGTAGATCCGACGATCGCGTCCGCCAACGGACGAATGGGTCAGACAAACCAGCGCGGCACCGATACCGAAGCGATCCTGGATGCCGCGGGCGAGAACTCCCTGACATCCATTGGTGCGCCCCGCAGCGCACGCGGCCGATTCCGGATGTCCGAGCAGACCACCGGCCTCGCCGACGAGGACGCGACATGGCCGCCGCCGGTCGTCGGAGCGGTGCGCCTTCGACTGCTCACCGCCGTGACCTGCGCCGATCTGCGCGGGCCGACGACGTGCGAACTGCAGAGCCCAGACGAAGTCGCCGCTACGATCGCGAAGCTCGGACCCGACCCGCTGGTGGATGATCTCGCCGAGGGCGAGGAGCGCTTCACCACGGTGGTGCGCCGCAAGCCCACGCCCATCGGACTGCTGCTCATGGACCAGACGGTCGTGAGCGGAATCGGCAACGTGTATCGCGCAGAAATGCTCTTCCGCGCGCGACTGAATCCGCACACTCCCGGCCGGGATGTGCCCGAGGAGATCGTCCGCGGACTCTGGCGCGACTGGGTGAGGCTGCTCTCCATCGGCGTCGAAACCGGCCAGATGATGACGATGGACGGGCTGGATGCCGCCGGCTATCGCCGTGCGATGGCCAGCCGTGACGACCGGCACTGGGTCTACCACCGCGCCGGGCTGCCGTGTCGGGTCTGCGGCACCGAGATCGCGCTCGAGGAGATGGCCGCGCGCAAGCTCTACTGGTGCCCCAACTGCCAAGCGTGACCCGCTCTCCGGCGGCTCTTTCGGCACTCGGACCGGTGCGGGGCCTGAGCGGCTCGTAGGCTGATCTCATGCGCCAGAACCCGAGCTTCGCCATGACCGACGTGGCCGAGCTGCGACGGCTGATCGACCTGAATCCGTGGATGACGCTGGTCAGCCACACCGATGAAGGACTCGTCGCCTCGCACTATGCCGTGCTGCTCGACGACGATCGTGACGACCTCACGATCGTCGGGCACGTCGGCAAGCCCGACGACCTCATCCATGGACTCGGTCAGCGCGAGCTGCTGGTCGTCGTGCAGGGCCCGCACGGCTATATCTCGCCCGGGTGGTACGGCGACGCCGCCGGCGTGCCCACCTGGAACTTCGTGTCGGCGCACCTGACCGGCGTCCCCGAGGTCCTGACCGCGGAGGAGAATCTGCGCGTGCTCGAGCGTCTGGTCGCCCGCTTCGAAGCCCATCAGCCCGAGCCACGCCTCATGTGGGCGCCACCGAACGACCCGGCGTACGTCGAGCGACTTGAGAAGGGCACGGTCGGATTCCGCCTCACGCCGACCAGAGTCGCCGCCAAACGCAAGCTCAGCCAGAACAAGACACCCGAGGTCGTGGAGACGATCATCGCCGAGCTCTCGGGCGACGGCCCCTACGCCGATGCACGCCTCGCCGACGAGATGCGCCGCGCGCACGACGCGATGGCCGAGGCCCGACGTGCCTGACTCCTCAGATCCGCAAGGTCTTGGCGCATCCATGTGCCTGAACGAGAGGTTCAGCGCAGCGTTTGAGGAGTTCGGCACGGAGGTGGTCGAGTGAACCTCGGACGCGGAGCGCAGATCGACGTGATCGCCGACGTGCGGCTCGCCGGCGTCGAACGCCGCGACCCGTTCGAGGACGAGCCCGTCGACGTGTTCCTGCACGCCGGTGCGGTCATCGACATCGCACCCCGCGGCGCATTGCGACACCGGGGCGCCGTTCTGCGCGGCGACGGCGCGTGGCTCATCCCTGGCCTGTGGGACCATCATGTGCACGTCGTCCAATGGGCCCTTGCTGCGCAGCGAGAGCCACTCGGTCACGCCGAGTCGGCAGCCCATGCGGCTCGGATCATGGCCGACGCGCCGGTCCTGGCAGACGGCCGCCGCATCGGCACGGGGTTTCGCGACGCGCTCTGGCCCGATCAGCCCACCCTGTCGGTGCTCGACGCTGCGACCGGAAGCATCCCGACCTACGTGATCAACGCCGACGTGCACAGCGTCTGGCTGAACAGCGCGGCGCTGCGGCGCGAGGGCCACACGCCCCACGCGTCCGGGATGCTGCGCGAAGAGCCCGCGTTCGAGATCTCACGACGGCTCAACGCCGCCGACCCTGCGGTCGGCGACAAGCTGGTGGCTGCAATGGCCCAGG
>JAHIOK010000420.1 GCA_018895315.1 Actinomycetota bacterium
CGAGTTCGGACGCGAGCGCCGGATCACCATCGGCGACGATGTGGCGAAGCGCGGCGATCAGCAGCATCAGTGTGGTGATGCGCTGCTGTCCGTCGATGAGCACGAGCTGAGCGGAATCGTCGGAGGTGGAGTTCTCGCCCGACAGGATCGATCCGATGAAGTGCATGTCGCGTCCATCGGCGTCCGCGACGGCACGGATGTCGGCAAGGAGCTGCTCGCATCCGCCGATGTCCCACCGATACTGCCGTTGATAGACCGGCACCACGATGCTGGTAACCCCCGCAGCCAGCCAGCGGATCGTGTTGACCGCGGCTGCATCGATGTTCGTGGCACTACCCATTGCTTCAGCCTATGGGCGAGTTCGCGACGCGTCGTTATTCACGGCCGCGACTCCGGACACCGCGAAGGGGGCCGAGATAGGCTTACCTAAGTTGGGCTTGTTAAAACGTGCTGGCCCCCCTACGAAAGGCTGATCCACATCATGGGTTACATCAAATCCGCCGCTCTGGAGAAGACCGGCTATGTCGTCCTCGATAGCTACAACCAGGAGCTCGATCCCCAGGAGTGGCTCGACATCGAGTACAACGACTGGAAGTCCTCCGGCGACACCCGCTTCGCGCCGCTCGCCAGCGCCTTCGGAGACATCGAGTGCAACGGCTTCTGGAACCACAAGCCGCCGCGCACCGATAAAGACGGTGTCTGGATCGACGCGCAGACCGCCAAGGCGCCGAACCTCACGCGGCGCGCGCAGGAGCCCGGCGCGAACGTCGGACGCTGCCGTGTCATCGAACTGCAGCCCACGCCGTATGGCGAGTGCTTGTACAACTTGCACCAGGACGACAACAACCGGTTGAATCCCGATGGCACCGGATGGGTCGTGCGCGGATTCTTCAACCTGACGAACGACACCGACAGCTACTTCGTGCTCCGCGAGAACCGCACCGACCCGGAGGGCGAGACCCGCATCGCGCTTCCCGCCGGTGCGCAGCTGATCATCGACACGCAGCGCCTGTGGCATGCCGCCACGCACAACGGCACTGACCCGCGCTACTGCCTCATCACCTCCTGGACCTCGGGCCCCGAGCTCGACGCCTACATCGAGAAGTACAACGGAGCGGACCACGTCGACAGTGTCGAGGTCGCCCAGGATGTTCTGGATGCCGGCTACCTGGAGCAGGCGCGGAAGGATGCCGCGCGCGCGGCGTACTACGCCGCGAAGGGCCAGGCCGAGGTCATCGCGATGAGCGAGGCCTGATCCTCCGCATCAGATGAAGGGCCCGGTCTGGGGACCGGGCCCTTTTCTTCATCGTGGTGGAATCACATGCTTGTGATTTCGCCGTTCTATCAGCGATAATGGCCCCAGTACAACCGAATAATCGCCACGGAGTCCGTGTCAGGTCGTAGGGGAAGACGCACCTGAAGAAACGGAGAGACCATGGCGACACCACACGCGCGTGGAGTGATCTTCATTCACTCCGCGCCACGAGCATTGTGCCCCCACCTCGAGTGGGCGGTGGGGCGCGCCCTCGGGCGAGCCGTGAACTTCGATTGGGCTGACCAGCCGGTGCTGGGCGGCAGTCGTCGTGCGGAGTTCTACTGGGAGGGCGGCGCCGGTACGGGTGCGACTCTCGCCACCGCGATCCGCGGATGGGAGCATCTGCGTTTCGAGGTGACGGAAGACCCCACTCCGCGCAGTGACGGCGGACGCTGGCTGCACACCCCGGGGCTCGGCATCCATTACGCCCAGACCGACAGTGCGGGCAACGTCGTGATCGGCGAGGACCGCATCCGCTACGCGATGGATATCGCTGCGGGAGACGCCTCCGAGCTGCAGCGCGAGTTGCAGGTTGCGCTCGGGGCGGCGTGGGACGAAGAGCTCGAGCCCTTCCGGCACGCGAGCGACGAGGCCTCCGTGGTCTGGCTCCACAAGGTCGGCTGAGTCCGGCCGGCGCAACTCCATATTCTTCAGGCGGTCGCGAGGCGCCATTACCGGCGGCCGGAGGTCGGGTTCCCGGATGCTGAGACCGCGAATCGCACCGCCTGACACGACAGACGCCTCCGGTGGCTTCCCGGAGGCGTCTTCGTATGTCGTGCGGGCGGTCAGACCGAGGCGAACGCGGCCACGGCGTTGTGTCCGCCGAAGCCGAACGAGTTGCTGATCGCGAGCTGATCTCCCTCGCCCAGCGGCTGGACGTCTCCCGAGATGCGGAACGGCACCTCGGGGTCCTGCGTGGTCAGGTTGATCGTCGGGGGCGCGACGCGGTCGCGGAGCGCCAGCACGGTGAAGATCGCCTCGAGCGCGCCGGTTCCGCCGAGCAGGTGCCCGGTCGAAGCCTTTGTCGCCGAGACCGGGATGTCTTCGATCCGTGCTCCGAAGATCTTCTTGAGCGCCTGGTACTCGTTGGGATCGCCGACAGGCGTCGACGTCGCGTGCGCGTTGATGTGGGTGACATCGTCGGGCGAGGCACCCGCCATAGCGAGAGCGAGAGCGACTGCGCGCGATGCACCGTGGCCCTCGGGGTCATTGCCGGTGATGTGATAGCTGTCGGCGGTGACGCCGCCGCCCACGACAGCGGCATAGATCTTGGCGCCACGTGCTTTGGCGTGTTCCTCGGTCTCGAGGATGAGTGCGCCGGCGCCTTCGCCCATGACGAAGCCGTCGCGGTCGATGCTGCCAGGACGCGAGGCATGGGACGGATCGTCGTTGCGCTTGGAGAGCGCCTGCATCGAGGCGAAGGAGGCGATCGTGATCGGGTGGATCGCAGACTCGGTGCCCCCGGCGATGACG
>JAHIOK010000421.1 GCA_018895315.1 Actinomycetota bacterium
CGAAGCCCAGGCGGGTGAGGAACATCTTCATCTGCTCGGGCGTGGTGTTCTGCGCCTCGTCCAGCACGACGAACGAATCGTTGAGAGTGCGCCCGCGCATATAGGCGAGTGGGGCGACCTCGATCGTTCCGGATGCCATGAGCTTGGGCACGAGTTCCGGGTCGAGCATCTCGTTGAGCGCGTCGTAGAGCGGCCGCAGGTAGGGGTCGATCTTGTCGCTGAGCGAACCCGGCAGGAATCCCAAACGCTCCCCCGCTTCGACCGCGGGACGCGTGAGGATGATGCGACTTACTTCTTTGCGCTGCAGGGCCTGCACGGCCTTCGCCATCGCGAGGTACGTCTTGCCCGTTCCGGCGGGGCCGATGCCGAAAACGATCGTGTTCTCTTCGATCGCGTCGACATAGGCCTTCTGGCCGAGTGTCTTCGCGCGGATGATCTTGCCGCGCGACGAGACGATCGCCTCGCCGAACACCTCCGACGGCCGAGGGCCGCCCTCCGAGGCGAGGATGCGGTTGGACGACGAGACATCGGCCGGCGCGAGGTCGTGGCCGGCCTTGGTCATCGCCAGCAGCTCGTCGACCAGCGACCGCGCGGCCGCGACAGCGCCGGCTTCACCCGTGAGCGTGATCTCGTTGCCGCGCACATGCACATCGACGCCGGGATGCTCCTTCTCGACGACACGGAGCAGGCGGTCCTGCGGCCCCAGCAGCTGGACCATGGCCACGCCGTCGGCGTAGACGCGATCGACGATCGGCTCGGACTGATCCTGCGACTCAGCCACCGGTGCCCGCTTCCGTCAGCCGACCGGCGAGAACGTGCGCATGCACGTGGAAGATGGTCTGACCCGCTCCCGCACCCGTATTGAATACCAGGCGGAAATCGCCGTCGGAATGTTCTGCGGCCACGGTGTGCGCAAGGGCAACGACCTCGGCCAGCAGCGCGGGGTCGCCTGCGGCGAGTTCGACCACGTTGCGATACTGCTGCGTCTTGGGGATCACCAGGAGGTGCACAGGCGCCTGTGGCGCGATGTCGCGGATGACGAAGGCGTTCGCGGTCTCGGCGACGATCTCGGACGGAATCTCACCGGCGAGGATGCGCGTGAACAGGGACGGTTCGCTCATAGGTCCAGTCTACCGACCGGGGCTCGACGACCGGCCAGAGCGCTACCAGCGACCGAGCGCGGCGTTCACGACCGCAAGGGCAGCGGGGCCGGCTGTCGAGGTGCGCAGCACCGTATCGCCGAGGCGCACGAGCGTCGCACCGGCCCCGGAAAGCGCTTCGAGCTCCTCCGGTGCGACACCACCTTCGGGTCCGACCACGAGGATCACGTCGCCCGTATCGTCGCGCGCGAGAGCGAGGGACGACAGCGCGATCGAAGCGGTCGGCTCGAGCACGAGCAGGCGGGCGCCCGACGCCGCCCGCGCCGCGAGCTGCTTCGTCGTCTCGACCACCGCGACCTCCGGCACCCAGGGGCGGTGCGACTGCTTGGCGGCCTCCCGAACGATCGTCGCCCAGCGGGCACGACCCTTCTCGGCCTTCGCCGGGTCCCACCGCGACACGCTGCGCGACGCCTGCCAGGGCACGATCTCGTCGATACCGAGTTCGGTCGCCGCCTGAACCGCGAGCTCGTCGCGGTCGCCTTTGGCGAGTGCCTGCACGAGCACGAGGCGCAGGGCGGGCGCAGGCACATCGGTGCGGGCCGTGATGCGGATCTCGACCTCGCGAGGCGAGACCGCGGTGCAGACGCCGGACAGCCATGCCCCGCGTCCGTCGCCGACCGTCACTTCTTCACCGACACGGATGCGGCGGACAGCCGCCGCATGATGCGCCTCGGCGCCGGTCAGCCGCACGGTGTCGCCGATGCCCGCAGAGCCGGCGTCATCCCGCACGAAGTGCAGCGACATCCGCTCAGCCGTTCCGGAATCGGTCGCGGAGCTTCGCGAACAGGCCCTGATGGAACTCCGACAGGTGCGGAGCGGGCGCCTTGGTCTTCGCAGCGAACTCCTCGATGAGGGCCCGCTCCTTCGCATCGAGTCGCGTCGGAGTCACGACGTGCACGCCGACCCGGAGGTCGCCGCGCTGGGTTCCGCGCAGCGGAGTGATGCCGCGACCCTTGATCGTCAGGACGTCACCACCCTGAACGCCGGAGCGCAGTTCGAGCTCGACGGGTCCGTCGAGGGACTCGATCGTCGTCGTGGCACCGAGGATCGCGTCGGGCATCGACACCTCGAGGGTCGCGAGCAGGTCGTCGCCGTCGCGACTGAACACCTCGTGCGGGGTGACGGTCACCTCCATGTAGAGGTCGCCGTTCGGTCCGCCCGCAGGGCCGACCTCGCCGGAGCCCGGCAGCTGCAGCCGCAGCCCGGTCTCGACACCGGCCGGGATGTCGACCGACACCGTGCGGCGCGCGCGTACGCGACCCTGGCCCTGGCAGGTGGCGCAGGGGTAAGGGATCGTCGTGCCATAGCCCTGGCAGCTGCCGCAGGGCTGGCTCGTGACCACGTTGCCGAGAAGACTGCGCACGGTGCGCTGGATGTGACCGGAGCCGTGGCAGATGTCGCAGGTGACCGGTGCGGTCCCCTGCTGGCAGCACGAGCCCTGGCAGGTCTCGCACAGCACGGCGGTGTCGACGTCAATGTCACGATGGGCGCCGAACACCACGTCGCCGAGATCCAGCGTGACGCGCACGAGGGCATCCTGCCCGCGCTCGCGGCGGGACCGCGGACGACCACCGCGTCCACCGCCGCCACCCGCGGCGCCGAAGAACGTCTCGAAGATGTCGCCGAAGCCACCGAAGCCTCCTGCGCCACCCCCTCCGCCGAACGGGGAGTCGCCGCCCATGTCATAGCGCTGCCGCTGCTCGGTGTCACTCAGCACGTCGTATGCGTGCGTGACGAGCTTGAAGCGTTCCGACGCGTCGGCGCCCGGGTTCACATCGGGGTGCAGCTCGCGCGCGAGACGGCGGTATGCCTTCTTGATCTGGTCGGGTGTCGCGTCGCGCGGCACACCGAGGACCTCGTAGTGGTCAGCCACAATCGCCTTCCTGCCCGCGCATGGCGCGGGAATCGTCGGGTCGCCGGATACGGAGGATCAGCGAGAGTTCTCGTCGTCCTCGAGCAGCCGGCTGAGATAGCGCGCGACGGCGCGAACCGCCGCGAGGTTGGTGGGGTAATCCATCCGGGTGGGGCCGAGCACCCCGACTCGGGCGGTCGAACCCGTCGCATCGTACGAACTCGCGACGACGGATGCCTCGGGCAGGCCGAACGGCTCGTTCTCACGACCGATGCTCGCCGCCAGGCCCTGCTGGTCGGCGACCATCTCGCTCATCAGGCGCACAAGGGTGACCTGTTCCTCGATGGCTTCGAGGAGCGGGAAGATGCTGCCGCGGAAGTCGGATTCGCGCCGCGCGAGATTCGCGGAACCGGCCATCACGAGACGGTCCTGGCGGAAGTCCTCGAGCTCTTCGGCGACGACACGCAGCACCGGAGCGACCGCGATGTCGAGGCGGGAGGCCGGCGTCGGTGGGGCGGCGAGAAGCTCCGCGATGCGCTGGGCTCCGTCACGGACGCTGCGGCCGGTCACGAGCACCGACACCCGGGCACGGAGCTGAGCCACATCGGCCTCGTCGAGCTCTTCGCGGATCAAGACGATGCGCTGAGAGACGCGACCGGTGTCAGTGACGACGATGACGACGACGCGCCCACCGCCGAGGTTCACGAGTTCGACGTGCGAGACGTTCGCCCGGGCGAAGGACGGGTACTGCACGAGCGCGACCTGTCCGGTGAGCTGAGTGAGAGCGCGAACCGTCCGCGCGAGCACGTCGTCGAGGTCATCGCCGGGTCCGCTCAGGAGCGTCGCGATCGCGGAGCGCTGCGCGGGGGTCAGGGGTCGCAGCTCGGCGAGGTGGTCGACGAAGACGCGGTAGCCCTTGTCGGTGGGCACGCGGCCGGAAGACGTGTGGGGCGCCTCGATGAGCTCTTCATCTTCGAGGAGCGCCATGTCGTTGCGAATCGTCGCGGCTGACACGCCGAACGCGTGGCGATCGACGATCGTCTTGCTGCCGACCGGCTCGTGGGTCTCGACGTAGTCCTCCACGATCGCCCGGAGAACCTGGAGTCCGCGTTCGCTGACCATGATTCCTCCCTCTCCGAGCCCGTCGCGTGCTGGCACTCATCGCGATCGAGTGCCAATTCTATCCCGTGCTCCTACAATGGCGCTCGTGAGCGACATACAGCCGGCGACGACGACGGTAGCCACGGGGATCGGCCGACTCCGTGGCACAGTGGATGCCGACATCCGGCGGTTCCTCGGCATCCCTTACGCACACCCGCCCGTGGGCGAGCGCAGATTCGCGCTGCCGGAGCCCGTCGCCCCCTGGAGCGGCACGCGCGACGCGCTCCAGCACGGGCCGACCGCTCCGCAGCATCCGTACGTGGGCGCGATCGGTCATCTGCTGACCACCGTCGAGATCCCGGGTGACGACATCCTCACCCTCAATGTGTGGACACCCGTCGAGGTGCCCGCCGCGGGCCTGCCGGTAATGGTCTGGTACCACGGGGGTGCGCTCGAACGCGGCACCGCGGCGCTCCCGAGCTACGACGGCGCGACGTTCGCGCGCGACGGCGTCGTGTTCGTATCGGTGAACTACCGGCTCGGGGCCGAGGGGTTCTCCGTGCTCCAGGGCGCGCCCCGCAACCTCGGGCTCTCGGATGCCGCGCTCGGCCTGGCGTGGGTGCACCGAGAGATTGCCGCGTTCGGCGGAGACCCGGCGCGCATCACGATCGTCGGAGAGTCCGCGGGCGGCGCGATCGTCGCGGCGCTCCTGATGCGACCAGATGCGATCGGGCTCGTCGCCGGCGCCATCATCGAGAGCGGTCCGCTCGAGGCGGAGTCGCCCGAACGCGCTGCACGCGTGACGCGCGAACTGGCGAAACGCCTGGGCATCCTCCCCACGCGCGATGCCTTCGCAGAGGTGTCGCCCGAGGTGCTCCTCGAGACTCGGCGGGCGCTGGCTGCGGGCGGCTCTCCCGTGGGCGGCGCGCCTTCGTACGTGATGGCCCTCGATCACGATTCCCTGCCACGATCACCACACGAAGGTCTCATTTCGGTCGACGTCCCGATCGTGATCGGCACCAACACCGACGAGTACCGCCTGTGGTTCGCTCCCGCCGCTCTCGCGCGCATCAGCGGCGCAAAGCTGCTCGCCGGACGCTTGGCTCTGCGCATCCCCGGTCGCGCGGTCCGCGCTTATCGTCGTGCCTGGCCCG
>JAHIOK010000422.1 GCA_018895315.1 Actinomycetota bacterium
CGGCCCCCGGTCGGGCATTCGGAATCGAGGTAGGACCCCCACGCATCCGCGGCGACGCAGAGCGCGTCGGTGACGCGCAGGCCACAGGAGTCCGCGCGTTGCAGCAGCGCTCGCGCTAGGCCGTCGCCGGTCGTGGACTCGCCGGGCGTCAGGTATGCGGCATCGGTGTAGATGACCGCCGCGACGCCGTCGGCCCCCGGGATGCGGCACACCATCCCGATGCACGTCGACGCGATGCGGGCGATCTCGTCGGAATCAGATGTCTCGGGTAGATCGAACCGCATGGCCCCGAGCGTGCGCGACCCCGCGAAGGGGATCAGCGCGAGGCTGCGGGTGGGCGTGAACCCGACCAGGTGCGGCACGAGAGCGAGGAACTGTGCCGCATTCGCGGCCTTGATGATCGTCGTCATGCATCGAGGGTGGCGGGCGCAGGGGGTCGTGCGAGAAGGATATGCAGGATCGGTGGACGGTGCATGCCTGACCCCTGCCTGGGGAGGAACGTCGAACTCGGCAGTCGGGGGCGGCGTTGTCGGTGGGCCGCGTATCCTTGACTCATGGACAGCTATTGGACGGCCGTGGTCTGGTCTCTTGCGCCCACGGTCGTGGTCAGTATCCTGTTCTTCTTCGTTCTCCGCGCTGTCATCCGCTCCGACCGCTCCGAGCGTCGCGTCTACTCGAAGATCCAAGCGCAGGAGCGGGCGAAGCGCGGACTTCCGCCGGTCGCCCCGGCTGCAGCATCCGATCGCTGATCCGGCCTGACCGCTACGCTGGGTGCACATCCAGCAGGAGGCTTCGTGATCAACATCACTTTCGATGCGACGTGGTGGCTGATTCTCGTCTTCGTCTTCGACATCACCATCCGCATCGCGGCAATCATCATCGTGCCGCGCAACCGCCGCCCCACCGCCGCGATGGCATGGCTGCTTGCGATCTACTTCATTCCCCTGGTCGGTGTCGTCCTCTTCCTGCTGATCGGCACGCCGCGTCTCCCGCGTGAACGCCGCCGCAAGCAGAAGCGCATCAACGACTACATCCACGACACCAGTGAGCACCTCGACTTCGGCACCCTCCGCCCGAACGCTCCGGAGTGGTTCACCTCGATGGTCTCGCTCAACCGCAATCTGGGCGCGATGCCGCTCGCGGGTGACAACGGGGCGCACCTCGTGTCGGACTATCAGACGAGCCTCGACGACATGGCGGACGCCATCCGGGCGGCGAAACGCTATGTGCACGTCGAGTTCTACATCCTGCAGACGGATGACTCGACCGACAACTTCTTCCGCGCGATGGAGGAGGCACGATCCCGGGGCGTCACCGTCCGCGTGCTGCTCGATCACTGGGCCAATCGCGGCAAGCCGTTCTACAAGAAGACGCTGAAGCGGCTCGATGCGATGGGCGCGCAGTGGCACCTGATGCTTCCGGTGCAGCCGTTCAAGGGCAAGTATCAGCGTCCCGATCTGCGCAACCACCGCAAGCTCCTGGTGGTCGACGGCAGCGTCGCGTACATGGGATCGCAGAACGTCACCGACTCGACCTACAACCTCAAGAAGAACATCAAGCGCGGCCTGCACTGGGTCGACCTCATGGTGCGGGTCGAGGGGCCCGTCGTGGCGAGCGTCAACGCGGT
This sequence comes from Actinomycetota bacterium, assembly GCA_018895315.1. Taxonomy (GTDB): domain Bacteria; phylum Actinomycetota; class Actinomycetes; order Actinomycetales; family Microbacteriaceae; genus Microbacterium. The sequence continues at coordinate 1,628 of JAHIOK010000422.1, forward strand.
GTTCCTGTCCGACTGGTACAGCGAGACCGACGAAGTGCTCACCGAAGAGATCGACCTCTTCTCTGTCACCGCGGGTCCTGGCGACCTGGACTGCCAGATCGTGCCGTCGGGCCCCGGATTCGACTTCGAGAACAACCTGCGGCTGTTCCTCGGGCTGCTCTACTTCGCGCAGCACAAGATCATCATCGTCAGCCCCTACTTCGTGCCCGACGAGGCGATGCTCCTCGCGATCACCACCGCCTGTCATCGCGGACTGCACGTCGAACTCTTCGTGTCGGAAGAGGGCGACCAAGCGATGGTCTACCACGCGCAGCGCAGCTACTACGAGATGCTCCTGCGGGCCGGGGTCAAGATCTGGATGTACGAGCGGCCCTACATCCTGCACAGCAAGTGCATGACGATCGACGACGAGGTTGCGATCATCGGCTCGAGCAACATGGACATGCGCTCGTTCGGTCTGAACATGGAGATCTCGATGCTCGTGCGCGGCGAGGAGTTCATCTCCGAGATGCGCGGCGTCGAAGACCATTACCGCAGCCGCAGCCGCGAACTCACCCTCGAAGAGTGGAAGAAGCAGCCCCTGCGCTCGACCGTGCTCGACAACCTCGCACGCCTCACCTCCGCACTGCAGTAGCTCCGGATCGTCACCTCCTCGTGATCGATGTCTCTGTATTCCTCCAGCGGCATTCGACAGAATTGACGTGCATCCCGCGCTCCATCGGAGGACGCGGCATCCGATGGAGGCACTCATGCGACGCACCGGCACGACCGGCGGCCTGATTCTGATCACCGGCGCTCTGCTCGCCGGGTGCGCGACCGCGGGAGGTTCGGGTTCCGGTTCGGCATCGCTCACCGCGTCTTCGACGGCTGCACAGACCGACCTGGATGCCGCATGGCTCGATGGTGGTCGGATGATCGGCCTGGTGACCGCCGGCAGCTCGACCTGTGTGCCGACGGCCGGTGACGTCGCGATGACGGGGTCACAGCTGACCGTCACCCTGGTCGAGCCCGACGCATCGACCCCGTGCACCCTCGATCTGGTGCCGCGCGCCACCCTCATCACGGTGCCTGCCGGCATCGACCCGACCAAAGACCTCGAGATCTCGGCCTCCGGACCGACCTCCTACGGTGACACCGTCCTGAAGGGGGTGACCGGCCTCACCACCGTCGGTGACTACCTGCCGAGTGCGGGATGGACGGGCCTCAACGGAACCTTCGCGATCGTCACGTGGGGATCATCCAGCTGCAAACCTGTGGTCGAGGATGCCGCGGTCACGGGTGCCGC
>JAHIOK010000423.1 GCA_018895315.1 Actinomycetota bacterium
GTCCGAGCGCACCGGCAAGGTGCTCATCGACTGGAGCCAGAACAACGGCGCGAAGACGACGATCGCGCCGTACTCGCTGCGCGGACGCGCGCACCCCACCGTCGCCGCACCGCGGCTGTGGAGCGAACTCGACTCCCCCGATCTCGACCAGCTGACGTTCGAAGAGGTGCTCGCGAGAACGGAGCGCCTCGGTGACCCGATGGCGCCACTCGGCTTCCCCACGGGTGGGAGCGAATCAGGCAAGGGCCCGCTGTCGTCCTACATCGCCAAGCGCAGCGCCGCCCGCACCCCCGAGCCCGTGCCCTCTCATCCCACACCCGCTGAGCCGCGGGGCGTGGCGGCGGGGGCCGATCGACCGTCCTTCGTCATCCAGGAGCACCACGCGACTGCGCTGCACTGGGACTTCCGCCTCGAGCACGACGGAGTCTTCGTGAGCTGGGCGGTTCCGAAGGGCGTGCCCCCGACCGCCGCCCGTAACAGCCTCGCGATCATGACCGAAGATCACCCCCTCGACTACGGCACCTTCGAGGGCACGATTCCCCGCGGAGAATACGGCGCCGGCACCGTGACGATCTGGGATCACGGGCACTACGACCTCGAGAAGTGGCGCGACGACGAGATCATCCTGACCGCCTCGGGCGCACCGGGCGGTCCCCTCGGCAGAGTGCGCCTCGCCCTCATCCGCACCGATGGCTCGGGCGAGAAGTCGACCTGGTTGCTGCACCGCATGAAGACGGATGCCACAGGTCGAGCCCAGCCGGATGGCGCACCCGTCGCCCCGCGCAACGTCTCCCCGTCCCCGTCCCCGTCCCCGGAGAGTGTCTCTGAGAGCGATGGGTCAGGGCACGATGAGCGTGTCGTCGATGGCGACACGCTCATCGAAGGGGCCGCAGCAGCGCCCGCGGCTTTCAGGCGCATCGCACCCATGCTCGCGACCGGCTCGACCGCCGGTCTCGCCCGGGCGGCGGCTCACCGGTGGCGCGGCCACGCGACTGCCGACACCGCGTGGGCCGAAGTCAAGTGGGACGGCATCCGCGCCATCGGTACGTGGGACGGCACCGGCCTGCGCCTGGCTGCTCGCTCCGGCACCGACGTGACCGCCCGGTATCCCGAGCTCACCGGACTGAGCGCGAGACTGGCCGCGGCATCCGCCATCGTCGACGGCGAGATCGTGGCACTCGACGCGCGCGGCCGACCGAGCTTCACGCTCCTGCAGAACCGCATGCACTTGTCCAAACCGCGAGAAATCGCGCGCGAGGCGACCCGCACACCGGTGAAGTTCTACCTGTTCGACGTGCTGGAGTTCGAGGGGCGCGATCTCACGGGGCTTCCCCTCGTCGAACGCCGCGAGATCCTGGAATCGCTTGCCGCGAATGCCATCGCCGACGTCGTCGTTCCGCCCGTCTTCGAGGACGTGGATGCCGCGCTCGCAGCAAGTCGGCAGTTCGGCCTCGAAGGCGTCATGGTCAAGAACCCGCATTCGCGCTACCGGCCGGGCGACCGGTCTGAGGACTGGCTGAAGGTGAAGATCACGCATACGCAGGAGGTGGTGATCGGCGGGATCCGGCCGGGAAGAGGCGGGCGCACCGGCTCGATCGGCTCACTGCTGGTCGGGATTCCGGATGCCGAGGGTCTGCGATATGCCGGACGCGTGGGATCGGGTTTCAGCGAAGCCGCCCTCGCCCAGCTCGATGCGATGCTCACACCGCTGCGCGCCGACACCGACCCCTTCGTCGGCGTTCCTCCGGCCGACGCCTCCGACGCCCTGTGGGTGCGGCCCGAACTCGTCGGCGAGGTCGAGTTCGCCGAGTTCACCCCGGGCGGCATCCTCCGGCACGCGCGCTGGCGAGGTCTGCGGTCCGACAAGGCCGCGACCGAGGTCGTGCGAGAAGACTGAACCTCGACCTACGCGTGCTGGGCGTCGTCGTGTTCGACGTGCCCGGACGTCTCGAGCTGGAATGTGGAGTGCTCCACGTCGAAGTGGTCGGCCAGGCACGACTGCAGTGCCGCGAGGATCGTCGCTCCCCGGCCGTCCGCCACGGCCGCATCTTCGACGACGACATGGGCCGAGAACACCGGAGCCCCA
>JAHIOK010000424.1 GCA_018895315.1 Actinomycetota bacterium
CGCAGGCCTCCGCGTGGGCTATGCGATCGGTCATCCGCGCATCCTCGATGCGGCGCGCTCCACCGCCATCCCGCTCTCGGTGACCGCGCAGTCCGAAGAAGCGGCGCTGGTCAGCCTCGATGCCGAATCGGAGCTTCTCGAGCGCGTCCGCGAGATCGCGGCGCGTCGCGATGCTCTGGCGGCAGGCCTTCGCAAGGCCGGATGGCGCGTGCCCGACGCACAGGGCAACTTCCTCTGGCTCGCCACGGGAGAAGAGACCGCCACCGTGGCCGCGGCATTCGAGGACGAGGGCATTATCGTGCGTCCGTTCGCGGGCGACGGGGTGCGGATCTCGGTGGGTGAGCACGAGTCTGTCGACAGAGTCCTACGAATCGCGGCATCCGTTGTTCGCAACCTCCCACAAGTGCACCCGGCGCGAGGGTTAGCGTAGAACGGTGACCCCGCTCGACTCTCCGGCGCGCACCGACGGCTCGACCCGTCGCGACGCCCCGGCATTCTCTGAAGCACCAGGGCTCGTGCGCATTCTCGGCGCCGACGGCGCCATCGCGCCGACCGCCTCGGCCGAGCCGTACCTCGCCGTCATCGATGCCCTCGCCGATGCGCAGCTCGAGGAGTTCTATCGCGACATGGTCGTGATCCGCGCATTCGACCGTGAGGCGACGAATCTGCAGCGGCAGGGGCAGCTCGCGCTCTGGCCGCCGAGTTTCGGTCAGGAAGCCGCCCAGGTCGGCTCGGCGCGGGCCGCCCGCACTCAGGACCACCTCTTCCCGTCGTACCGCGAGCACGTCGTCTGCCGCATCCGCGGCGTCGACCCCCTTGACATCATCCGCGTCATGCGCGGGGTGACCCACGGTGGGTGGAACCCCTACGACCCGAAGAACGGCAACACGCACATCTACACGCTCGTGCTCGGCGCGCAGACCCTGCACGCCACCGGCGTCGGCATGGGTCTCGTCTTCGACGGCAAGAGCGGCACGGGCGATGCCGACCGCGACGAAGCGGTGCTCGTCTACTACGGCGACGGCGCCTCCAGTCAGGGCGACGTGCACGAGTCGATGGTCTTCGCGGCCAGCTTCCGCACCCCCGAGGTGTTCTTCCTGCAGAACAATCAATGGGCGATTTCGGTGCCCGTCGCCACCCAGTCGCGCACACCGTTGGTGCGCCGCGGCGAGGGGTACGGCATCCCGAGCGTGCAGGTCGACGGCAACGATGTGCTCGCGAGCTACGCTGTCAGCCGCGTCGCGCTCGATGAGGCGCGTGCCGGCGGTGGCCCCCGCGCGATCGAAGCGCTGACCTATCGCATGGGCGCCCACACCACGAGCGACGACCCCACCAAGTACCGCACCTCCTCCGAAGAGGAGTCGTGGGCGCGGCGCGATCCGATCGCCCGTATGCGCACGTACCTCGAGGGGCGCGGGGCTGCCGCATCCTTCTTCGCCGACGTCGAGGCCGAGGCGCACGCCGTCGCCGAAGACACTCGCGAGCGCACCATGGCGCTCGGTGGGATCGACACGAGCGTCATGTTCGACCACGTCTACTCCGAGCAGCATCCGCTGATCGACGAAGAACGCCGCTGGCTCGCCGACTACGAGACCTCGTTCGAAGGGGATGCCCGATGACCGATGTGACGGAGGCTCCCACCCAGGCCGCGGCCGCGTCGACGGTGAGTACGATGCCGCTCGGCAAGGCGCTCACCGCGGGGCTCCGCCGTGCGCTCGCCGAGAACGATCGCGTCCTGCTGATGGGCGAAGACATCGGGCCGCTCGGCGGGGTGTTCCGCATCACCGAAGGATTGCAGGCCGAGTTCGGCCCGCAGCGCGTGATCGACACGCCACTGGCCGAGTCCGGCATCATCGGCACCGCGATCGGTCTTGCGATGGGCGGATTCCGACCGGTGTGCGAGATCCAGTTCGATGGCTTCGTCTACCCCGGGTTCGATCAGATCACTTCCCAGCTCGCGAAGATCACGAACCGCCACGAGGGTGCGCTGCGCATGCCCGTGGTCATCCGCATTCCGTACGGCGGGCACATCGGCGCGATCGAGCACCACCAGGAGAGCCCCGAGACCTACTTCACCCACACGCCGGGACTCCGGGTGGTGAGTCCGTCGACGGCGAACGACGCGTACTGGATGATCCAGGAGGCGATCGCCTCGACCGACCCGGTGATCTTCCTCGAGCCCAAGAGCAAGTACTGGCAGAAGGGTGAGGTCGATACCTCGGCGCCCGCCCTGCCACTGCACGCGAGTCGCGTCGTGCGCCGCGGCACCGACGTGACGCTGGTGGGTCACGGAGCCATGGTCACGACGCTGCTGCAGGCCGCAGCTCTCGCCGAGTCGGAGGGCACGAGCTGCGAGGTCGTCGACCTTCGGTCGCTGTCTCCCGTCGACTACGGGCCGATCCTCGACTCGGTGCGCCGCACCGGGCGGATGGTCTACGCCCAGGAGTCGCCGCAGTTCACGAGCCTCGGCAGCGAGATCGCCGCGACCGTCATGGAGCGCGCTTTTTACGCCCTCGAAGCGCCGGTGCTGCGTGTGTCAGGATTCGATGCGCCTTTCCCTCCGGCCAAGCTCGAAGGCCTCTACCTTCCCGACCCCGACCGGATCCTCGAGGCCGTCGACCGCACGATGGCGTACTGAGCAGTTCCGAAAGGACACCCGCATGAGCACCCAGTCGTTCCTCCTCCCCGACGTCGGTGAAGGTCTGACCGAGGCCGAGATCGTGTCGTGGCACGTCGCGCCCGGCGACGAAGTAGCCATCAACGACGTCCTCGTCGAGATCGAGACGGCGAAGTCGCTCGTGGAGCTTCCCTCGCCGTTCGGCGGCACGGTCGGCGAACTCCTCGCTGCAGAGGGCGACACGGTCAACGTCGGCGCGGCGATCATCACGATCACGGATGCCGCGGCTCCCGTCGCCGCACCGAAAACCACGGCTCCTGCGGCGCTGGCTGCCGATGACGGTGGCGGTGCGGTGCTGGTGGGATACGGCACCGGCGGCCACGTCGCGTCGCGTCGCCGCAAGCCCGCCGAGCGACCGGTGGCGGCATCGGTCGGGGTGGTGGCCAAGCCTCCGATCCGCAAGCTCGCCCGTGATCTCGGGGTCGAGCTTGCCTCCGTCACGCCGAGCGGCCCGGCGGGGGAGGTCACTCGCGACGACGTCGTGAAGCACGCCTCACAGGCCAGTGTCTTCCGCAATATCGAAACGCCGGCGTGGTCCGAGACCCGCGAGGAGACGATTCCGGTCGCGCCCGAGGCTGCGGCGCCGGCTGCCCGTGTGACCGACCGGCCCGAAGACCCGCGCGAAGAGACGATTCCGGTCAGGGGCGTGCGCAAGGCTGTCGCGTCGGGCATGGTGCTCAGCGCCTATTCGTCGCCGCACGTGTCGGTGTGGACCGACGTCGACGCGACCCGCACGATGGAGTTCGTCAAGCGGCTGAAGAGTTCGACCGACTTCGCCGACACCCGCGTGTCGCCCCTGCTGATCATGGCGCGCGCCGTGATCTGGGCCGTCCGCCGCACCCCCATGGTCAACGCCGCCTGGGTCGATGTCGACGGGGGCGCCGAGATTCGCGTGCGGCACTTCGTGAACCTCGGGATCGCCGCGGCGACCCCGCGCGGACTGCTCGTTCCGAACATCAAGGACGCACAGAACCTCAACACCCGCGAGCTCGCGAGGGCGCTCGAGAAGCTCACCCTCACGGCGCGCGAAGGCAAGACGACGCCCGAAGACCAGCGCAACGGCACGATCACGATCACGAACATCGGCGTCTTCGGAATGGATGCGGGCACGCCGATCATCAATCCTGGTGAGGCCGGCATCATCGCCCTCGGCACGATCCGCCAGAAGCCGTGGGTCGTCGACGGCGAAGTGCGTCCACGCTGGGTGACGACGGTCGC
>JAHIOK010000032.1 GCA_018895315.1 Actinomycetota bacterium
AATCCCGTGAACAGCAGTTCGCGCACGCGGGGCAGCAGATCGGCGCGCAGCTCGCGGGCATCGGCCTCGAGCAGTTGCGCGATCGCATCTACCAGGGGTCCCACGGCGAGATCGCCGTCGCATGCCCCGACGAGCGCTGCCAGAGCGGGGTCGACTTCGAGCGTGCGCCCGAACCCGCCGCCCTGGCGCAGCTCGATCACGCTCGGGGCTTCGGCTCCGGGCCGGTGGTGCCGCGCCTCGGTCACATCCGGCGCCGTGAGAAGCACGGATGCCGCGAGGTCGATGTCGTCCAGGGACTGCAGGTGATCGTGCACCGCGAGGGCGCGGCCGAGGTGACCGCCGAGTCCGCCCTCGGCGACCGGGTGCAGTATTCGCTCGTAGCGGCTGAGGGTCGTTCCGCCCGCGGCCGGTCGTCGCAGCAGCACGTAGCCGAAGCCGATCTCGGTGACGCCGCGATCGGCGAAGTCGTCGAGCCAGGCGGCGAGCAGGCCGTCGTAGCCCGCGGTGCCGGGGAGAGTGCCGGCATCCCGGATCCAGAGTTCGGCGTAGGCGACCGGATCGAGGGTCTCGCGTTCCACGATCCACGCGTCGAGCGGCTCCTCGGATGCCGCGACCCATGCTCGCACTCGTTCGAGCCCGGTCTGGCCCGGCCGGTTCTCCCAGTTGCCGAGCAGCTGCGCGGTGCCGCCGGGATCGAGGTGTGCGCCCACACCGCTGATGACCTCGGCGACCAGCGCATCGCCGACCAGGCCACCGTCGCGGTATTCGTACTCGGGAACACCCGCGACACGAGGGGTGATCACGAACGGAGGGTTGGAGACGATCCGCCCGAACCGCTCGCCGCGCACCGGCGCGAAGAGCGAGCCCAGTCGGGTCTCGATGCCTCCGGTGCCGTTCAGGAACGCGTTCAGCCGGGTGAAACGTAGGGCGCGGTCGGAGATGTCTGTCGCAACGACAGCGTCGGCCGCCCGGCGCGCGCGCAGCGACTGTATGCCGCACCCGGTACCCAGGTCGAGCGCCCGGTCGACGGGAGTCGTCAGCTGGAGTCCTGCCAGGGTGAGCGATGCCCCGCCGACCCCGAGCACGTGGTCCTCCGGCAGCGCGGCACCGAGCGCGGCTTCATCGAGGTCGCTGGCGATCCACCACTCACCGACACCGTCGTCATCGACGAAGGTCTGCGGGCGGATCAGTGCGAGCGGGTGCACCAGGTCGCCGTCGAATCGGACGAGGCCCAGTGACTCGAGCCCCGCCAGACCCGTACTCGGCAGAGCACGATCCACCTCGGTGGCGGGCACGGCGTCTCCGATGCCGAACAGGCGTGCCAGCACCGCGACCGGAGTGGGGTCGCCGGCCAGAGCACGGCGAGCGGGCAGCGCGTGTCCCCGGCCGATCGCACCGTCGGCCACAGGTCCCCACATCGATCGCAGCCGGTCGCCGGTGTATCCCGCGGCGGCGAGGTCGGCGGCGAGCGCGCCGCAGAGTCGGGAATCGGGCTCGGGGAGAGGCATCCTCCCATTCAACCGCCTGCTGTGTCGCGGAGTCGACGGGGCCGATGGGCTCGGCACGCGGCCGATCCTCCGTGCGCGGGGAGTCCGGTCGGGGTACTCCGAGGGTCGGACCGTAGAATCACCCTGATCGTGCGGTCGTGAATCGCACACGAGTAGAAGCGCCGTATGACTCCGACCTCCTTCCCTTCGGGCACGACCGCACCGCGTAGCCGTATCACGCGTGTTCGGGCGCTGCGTCCGTCCTGGATGGTCGCGTTCCTGGTGGCTCTCGCGACGATCTTCCTGCCGTCGACGGCACAGGCCGCGACCACACCGAGTCCGACTCCGAGCGCTCTGTCGGGGACCGTCGCCGTGACGCTGGCGCCGGTCGACTCCGGCACCGTGCGCGCCGGCGACTCCCTGACGGCGTGGGTCACCGTGGCCAACGGCACCGCAGTCGCCCTGCCCGCAGGCACCGCGACCCTCGCGATCGGCGCCGAGGCCCTGCCGGATCGCGCATCCCTCACCGCGTGGCTGGCGGGCACCTCCGCGATACCCGCGATGCAGGAAGCCGGGTCGGTCGCAACAGCTGCCCTCGCGTCCGGCGCCGATGCGACCGAGGTGGTGACCGTCCCCGGCAACGCCGCCGCGCTCACCGGACGGACGCCCGGCGTGTACCCGCTGCGGGTGAGCGTCACGACGTCGACCCAGACCTTCACGTCGACCAGCGCCATGATCGTTCCCGACGACTCCGTCGCGACCACTCCCGTCGGAGTCGTCGTCCCGATCACCGCCGGTCCGCTGACCGCCGGCCTGCTGACATCGGATCAGCTGTCCGAATACACCGGTCCGGACGGCACTCTGACCGCACAGCTCGACGCGGTCGACGGCACCACGGCGATCCTGGCCATCGATCCCGCGATCCTCGCCGCCGTCCGCGTGTTGGGGTCGGCGGCGCCGAGGAGCGCCCTCGCCTGGGTGGCGCGCCTCGACGCACTGCCCAACTCCCGCTTCGCCCTCCAGTTCGGCGATACGGATGTCGCCGCCCAGGTCGATGCCGGTCATTCCGGTCCGGCGCAGCCGGCGTCGCTCGGGGCCTACATGTCGGCGGCCAACTTCACTCCCACGAGCGGTCCCGACCTCGGCGGTGCGGTTCCCGGAGCCGTGCCCACATCGTCCCCCAGCCCCACTCCCACCTCGACGTCCGCACCCGGCCAGCCGGTCTACCCCACCACCGAGGAACTGCTGGCCGTCACGGGAGCTCGTAGCGACACGTACTGGCCGATCACCGGCACCGCAACGGCCGACGTCGTCGCCTCGCTCGGCGCACAGTCCGCCGCCGGTCAGCGACCGCTTACACTCGTGCCCTCGGCATCCACGAAAGCGGGCGCATCCGATGCGGCAGTCGGCGCCCGGGCGAGTGTCGGCGACGCTGGTGTACTCGTGTACGACAGTGCGATCTCGCAGGCTCTGCGCACAGCAGCCGCCACCCCCGAGACAGCGCTGCGCGCCGCGCCTCTCACCAAGGCCGCCGCCTACCTCTCGTTCGCGACCCGATCCGCCCCCGGCACGCCTCTGCTCGTGACGGTCGATCGCGGCGCCGACCAGACCCGCTTGGGTGTGCGCGCGGCCATCGGGGCAGTGTCCGGCGGAGCGGGCGTGACCCCGGCAACCCTCGACCAGCTCGCCGCCGCGGCCCCGACGGCCACCGAAATCACCGACGTCCAGCCCGATACGACACGGGCAACCGCGCTCACCGATCTCGAATCCGACGAGGCCCGTCTGACCGCGTTCTCCTCGATCCTCGACACTCCCGGGGTGCTCACCGAGCCGGAGCGCGCCACCATCCTGCAGGTGATGGGCGCCGAGTGGGCAGCCGATCCGAATGGGTGGCAGCAGGCCGTCGCCGACCATCGCACCGCCACGACGAAGACGCTGGATGCTGTCGGCATCCGCCCGCCCACCACGATCGGGCTCTACAGCCAGGGCTCGCAGCTGCGCTTCTGGGTGCGCAACGATCTGCCCTGGCCGGTGAATGTCACGCTCTACGCGCAGCCGGACGGCCTGCAGCTGCTCGTGCAGGCGCAGACCGACGTGCGCGCGGATGCCGAGGCCAATACGCGCGCGACCGTTCCGGTCACCGCCCGGGTGGGCAACGGCGAGGTCCGTGTCGCGCTGATGCTGCGAAGCCCCACGGGAGTAGCGATCGGTTCGGCCCAGTCCGCAGACATCGACGTGCGCGCCGATTGGGAGAATGTCGGGCTCGTCGTCATCTCGATCCTGGTGGCCGCGTTCGTCGGCATCGGGCTGTTCCGCATGGTGCGGCACCGCCGACGCCGCCGGGCGGCATCCGAGACGTCGCCCGAGAACGACGGCCCCGAGGAAACCGCGCGCACCCCGGAGGACGACGCGTGAGCGGCATCGGCCGGGCGAGTGTGCTCATCGGAGCCGGCACGATCGTCTCCCGGGCGACCGGACTGCTGCGCAACATCATGCTGGTCTCGGCCGTCGGGGCGACCACGGGCGCCGGCAACGCGTTCTTCATCGCGAACCAGCTCCCCAACAACATCTACGCGATCATCTCGACGGGACTGCTGAGCGCCGTCGTGGTGCCGCAGATCATCAAGGCCGCCGCACACGACGACGGTGGCCGCGCCTTCATCTCTAAGCTCTTCACGCTCGGCGCCACCGCACTGCTTCTCACCACCGCGCTCGCCGTCATCGGTGCGCCCTGGCTCGTGCAGCTCTATGCACCCGGCTTCCCGCCGGCCCAGCAGGCGCTGACGACCGCTTTCGCCTACTGGTGTCTGCCTCAGATCCTCTTCTACGGTCTCTACGCGCTGGTCGGTGAGTCACTCAACGCGCGCCGCGTGTTCGGCCCCTTCACCTGGGCGCCCATCGTCAACAACCTCGTGTCGATCGCGGGGTTCGTGCTCTTCATCGTCGTCTTCGGCACCTCCGGCGCCGTCGACGCCTGGACCCCCGCGATGATCGCACTCCTCGGTGGGACGGCAACGCTCGGGATCGTCGTGCAGGCCGGCATCCTGTTCGCGTTCTGGCCCCGCACCGGTCTGCACGTGCGCCCCGATTTTCGCTGGCGCGGCGTCGGCCTCGGCCAGATCGGCCGTCTCGCGGGATGGACCTTCCTCATGGTCGTCGCGGGTCAGCTCGCGGGGATCGTGCAATCGCAGGTGCTGTCTGGGGTTCCCAAGGGTGACGCAGGTGTGCTCGTGTCGAGCAATGCCTGGCTGTTGTTCATGTTGCCGTACTCGATCATCGTGCTCTCCATCGGCACTCCCTACTTCACGCGGCTCAGCGAGAATGCGTCGGCTGGACGGCATGACCAGGTGCGCTCCGACATCGGCAGCAGCATCCGCACGCTCGGGCTGTTCGTGGTGGGGGCGACAGCGGCGATGGCCGCCGCATCCGTGCCGGCATCGCGCATCTTCACCGATCACGCGGCTGAGGCGCAAGCGGCCGCCCTCGTACTGGTCTGTTTCCTCGCCGCTCTCGTCCCGCTGGCCGTGCTGTTCGTCGTGCAACGCACGTTCTACGCGTATGACGACACCCGTACGCCGTTCTTCTTCACCCTCCTGCAGGGCATCCTCGTCGTGGCTACGGCGCTGATCACGTCGGCGTTCGTGGCTCCCGCGCACTTCGCGGCGGGAGTGGCACTCGGACAGTCCTTCGCCAGCATCGTGCAGGTCATCGTCGCGACCTGGCTCCTGCACCGTCGCCTCGGCGGCATCGAGACGGCCTCATGGATGCGGGCGCTCGGCCGCTTCGCTCTTGCTGCCGTTCCCGCGGGCGCGGCGGGATGGGGGCTCTATCTTCTGCTCGGCGGCGCCGACGGGTGGATGGTGTCCGACAAGCTGTGGGGAGCCCTCGGCGCTGCGATCATCGGAAGCGTCAGCCTCGTCGTCTATGCCGGTTTCCTCGCGTTGCTCCGTGCCCCCGAGCTCGGCCCCGCGACCGCGCTCGTGCGGCGACTCGTCCGACGCTGACACGCCCAGGGGCCCGGCGCGGAATGCCCCGCGACTAGCATGTGTTGAAGCATGCGCGGGGTCGAATCGACTCCCGCGTTCACGAGGGAGATCGCACGTGCGTCAGCTCATCATCATCGGCTCTGGACCTGCGGGATACACCGCGGCGATCTATGCGGCACGCGCAAACCTCGCTCCGCTGGTGGTCGCCAGTTCGGTCGAGGCCGGCGGCGAGCTCATGAACACCACCGAGGTCGAGAACTTCCCGGGGTTCCCGGAGGGCATCCAGGGCCCCGACCTCATGACGAAGATGCAGGAGCAGGCCGAGAAGTTCGGTGCAGAAGTGCTCTATGACGACGTCGTGAAGCTCGAGCTCGAAGGGCCGGTCAAGACCGTCACTCTCGGCAGCGGCGCCGTGCATCAGGCGGCCGCGGTCATCTTCGCCACCGGATCCGCCTACCGCAAGATCAACGTCGAGGGCGAAGAACGTCTCTCCGGCCACGGAGTTTCGTGGTGTGCGACGTGCGACGGCTTCTTCTTCCGCGAGCGCGTCATTGCGGTCGTGGGCGGCGGGGACTCGGCCATGGAGGAGGCGACTTTCCTCACGCGCTTCGCGTCGAAGGTCTACGTCATCCACCGTCGCGAAGAGCTCCGCGCCTCCAAGATCATGCAGGAGCGCGCATTCGCGAACGCGAAGATCGAGTTCGTCTGGAATAGCGACGTCGCCGACATCCTCGGCGAGGAAGCCGTTACGGGTGTCACTCTTCGCTCGACGGTCGACGGCTCCGAGCGGCATCTCCCGCTCGACGGGCTGTTCGTGGCGATCGGCAACGACCCCCGCACCCACTTGGTGCACGACATCCTCGAGTTGACGCCCGAGGGCACGATCAAGGTAGACGGCCGTTCGTCGCGCACTTCCGTCGCCGGCGTCTTCGCCGCGGGAGATGTGATCGACCCCACCTACCGCCAGGCGGTGACGGCCGCGAGCAGTGGAACGGTTGCTGCCCTCGATGCCGAGCACTATCTGGCTGCGCTCGGCGAAGCGGGTGCACCTGCAACGGAAGACGACCAGATCGAGGGGCTGCCCGAGGCGGATGCCGCGAAGGTCGGCGCCGCGTAGGGAACAATCCGGGCGCCGTCGGCGTTCGATACTACAGAGATTTCCGAATCGAAGGAGAAAACACCATGACCGCCAAGGCGACCACTTCCGCCACCTGGGAACAAGACGTTCTGCAGGCCGAGGGTCCCGTGCTCGTGGACTTCTGGGCCGAGTGGTGCGGTCCCTGCCGCATGGTGGGACCGATCCTCGACGAGATCCAGTCCGAGAACTCCGACAAGATCACGATTCTGAAGCTGAACGTCGACGAGAACCCCGATCTGGCCATGAAGTACCAGATCACGTCGATCCCGGCGATGAAGGTGTTCCAAGGTGGCGAGGTCAAGACCTCGATCGTCGGCGCCAAGCCGAAGTTCGCGCTCGAGAAGGACCTGGCCGCATACCTCGGCTGAGTTGCGCATCCACGTCCCGGCGATCTCTCGCAGATCGTCGGGACGTTTTGCGTTCCGGGGGTGTCCCGCGAGTCATCCGGTGTCAGAATTTCGCGTGAGGATGTCGATCTCGGCCCGTCCCGTTCGACGCAGTGGGTGAGAGGGTCCGACGGTCCCACCGAACGAAGGAGTAGACCCATGCGCTACATGATGATCATGCAGGTCGACCCGCGCACCGCGCCCGACCCGGCCACCATCGACATGGCCGAGATGTTCGCCATCATGGGGGCCTATAACGATGAACTGCAGAGTGCCGGCGTCTTCCTCGCGGCCGAGGGTCTCGCCGATGCGAGCGAGGGCTTCCGTGTCGACTTCACCTCGGTACCCCCGGTGATCACCGATGGCCCGTACGCCGAGGCGCATGAAGTGTTCAACGGCTACTGGCAGATCGAAGTCGCGGGTCGCGAAGAAGCCGCGTTCTGGGCCAAGAAGTGCCCGCTCGGTCCGGGCGCGGCCCTCGAGGTGCGTCGCATCCATGACATCGCGGATTTCGCACCGGACTTCACCGACACTCCCGCTGCCGAGTGGCTCGCGAAGGAGCAGGAGTGGCGGGCCGCCAACGGGTGAGCGTCATGGTGTCAGGGAGCGTCGACGCGCACGACCGCGTCCCAGCGGCGGTGCGTGTTGGCGTCTCCCAGCAGCTTCCAGACCGCCGGCGTCAGCGGTGGGTAGTCGAACGCAATCTGGCGCAAGACGCGGTATTGCCGCGCCGCCGTGGGCCGCACGCCATCGTTCGCTGCGATGTTCTCGGCCCGCAGCAGGAAGACGACGAGCTCGTCGACCGAGGGCAGGTCCTCCATGAAATCCCACGGGTCCTCACCCTCGCGGAGACGCTCGTGAACCAGAGCGGTCAATTCGTCGGATGCCTCGGCACGCAGCAACTCGAGGCTCGCGCGCCGTGGTCCGGCGTCGGGAGAGCTCGTCATTCTTCCAGCCTAAGCGCGGTTTCGACGTCGTGCGCGAGCGGTACGTAATGACCGCCGAAGAGTCGGTCGACGGCGCGCGACGCGTCGTAGAGGTCGTCTGGCGGGGAGAATCCCGTCGTGTGGTCGCCGCGCTCACACGGATGACCGGAGACTTCGAGTGGGCTGAGGACCTCGCTCAGGAGGCACTCGTCGAGGCTCTTTCCGGCTGGCCGGTGTCGGGCATACCTGAGAACCCGGGCGCGTGGTTGGTGACGGTCGCTAAGCGCCGCGCGATCGACGGCTGGCGGCGTGGTGAACGTCTGCTCCAGCGCGAGCACCTTCTCGCACACGACGCGCAGATCACCGAAGGCGCGTATCCGGTGGAGATCGCGGGCGACCCCGACCGGATCGACGACGACGTCCTTCGCCTCGTCTTCATCGCCTGTCACCCGGTGCTGCCCGCTGAGGCTCGTCTGGCTCTCACGCTGCGCACCGTCGCGGGGCTCACGACAGAGCAGATCGCGCGCGTCCTCCTGATGACCGTGGCGGCAGCGCAGCAGCGCATCGTGCGCGCGAAGCGCACTCTTGCGAGCGCCGGTGTTCCCTTCGAGGTTCCCGATCGCGCCGAGCGTCCGCAGCGCCTGGCCAGCGTGCTGCAGGTCTGCTACCTGTTGTTCACCGAGGGATATGCACCCGCCACAGGTGATGTGCCGGTGCGTCCCGACGTGGCGCGAGAGGCGGTGCGCCTGACGCGGCAGGTGCGCACCCTCATGCCCCATGAACCCGAGATCTCATCACTCATCGCACTGATGGAGTTCCACTCCTCCCGCTTCGCAGAGCGCGTCGATGCGACGGGTGTTCCCCGCACGCTCAAGCAACAAGACCGCCACCGATGGGACAGATCCGCAATTGCTCGTGGCGAGACGGCGCTGGCCGTCGCAGAGTCCTTCGGTCGCGGGTTGGGGTACTTCGGTCTCCAAGCGGCCGTAGCCCGCTGCCACGCGGTCGCGCCGACGTTCGCCGACACCGATTGGGCGCTCATCCTGCGGCTCTATGACGCGCTCGTCGAACTCGCACCTTCCCCCGTCATCCGACTGAATCGCGCGGTGGCCGTATCGATGGCCGATGGTCCGCACGACGCGATGCGCATCATTGACGAGCTGCGTGCTGAGCTGTCCGACTTCCGGCCGTGGCACGCGGTGCGCGCTGAGCTGCTCCACCGGCTGAATCAGCCGGAAGCCGCGGCGGAGGCGTTCGAGCAGGCAGCGTCCTTGCCCGGAAATGACGCCGACGCGAGGGCCCTGCTTCGCCGCGCCCGAGAGTTGAGTGCTGCTCAGCTCGCGGAGCCGTAACCTGTTTCGCCGATCTCTGCGAGAATGCGGTTCAGATCCTGGATGGTGGCGAAATCTATGCTGATCTGGCCTTTTCTCACCCCAAGTGCGATCTTCACGCGGGTGTTGAGGCGATCCCCCAGTCGATCCGCGACCTCATCGAGGTGTGCTCGGCGCGCACCCGCGGTCGGCGTGGTTCGGCGAAGTGCCGCAGCATCAGCATTCTTGGCGACCGCTTCGGCGGCGCGCACCGAGAGGTCTTCGTTCACGATCTTGTCTGCGAGCCGTCGCATCGCATCTTCCCCGTCCAGGGAGAGGATGGCGCGGGCGTGGCCGGCACTCAAGACTCCCGCGGCGACGCGCTGCTGCACGGGCATCGGCAGTTTGAGTAGCCGGATCGTGTTGCTGATCTGAGGACGAGACCGGCCGATGCGCTGCGCGAGCTGCTCCTGGGTGATTCCGAAGTCCTCGAGGAGCTGCTCATATGCGGATGCCTCTTCGAGCGGGTTGAGCTCGGAGCGATGGAGATTCTCGAGCAACGCGTCGCGCAGGAGGTTCTCGTCGGCGGTGTCTCGGACGACGGCGGGAATCGAGGTGAGGCCTGCTTCGCGCGCTGCGCGAGTGCGTCGCTCACCCATGATGAGTTCGTACGTGCCATCCTCGGTCGCGCGCACGACCACCGGCTGGAGCACGCCGAACTCTCGCACGCTGTGCACGAGTTCCGCGAGGTCGTCGGCGTCGAAGTTCGTGCGCGGCTGGCGCGGGTTCGGAACG
>JAHIOK010000425.1 GCA_018895315.1 Actinomycetota bacterium
ACCATCCCGATGCGCTCGAACGCGACGACGCCATCGGTGCCGGTCGTGAACTCGAACCGGTGCGGTTCTGCCGGAAGGATCGGCACTTCGAACCGCCACCGCGGATCGTAGGGCGCTATCGGCAACCCCGCGAACGTGCCGCGATCGTCGAGCATGACCGGCGTGGCCGGATGCCCAGCCATCAACCGATCGCGACCGACGCGCCACACCTCGTGCGCGCGCGCAGGATCGTCGGCCGCGCGCACCTCCGCGTACAGCGCGAAGACGCGCCGCCGCCAATCGGCGACCTCGAGAGCGGTGCGTGCGGATGCCTCGGCCATGCGTCCAGGCTATTGCGCCCGGTGGTATCGGAGGCGGGGCCGCCGCCCGGTGGTATCGGAGGCGGGGCCGCCGCCCCGTGCCCCGGTGGGCGTGCTCCGGCGTAAAGTGAGGTGGCATGACGGATCGCCGCCTCGCCATCGATGCCTGGGAAAGCCTTTTCCGCGCACAATACGAAGTGTTCGGCGAGATCAGCTGCGATTTCGATGACGACGAACTGTCGCAGGCCGAGTACGACGTGCTCCTTACCGTCACGCGATCCACCGACATGGTCGCCCGGCTGCGCGATGTCACGGGGAACATGCTCATCAGTCAGCCGAGCGTCTCGCGTCTCGTCGATCGCATGGCTGCCCGCGGTCTCATCAGCAAATGCAGCGACCCGGATGACGGCCGCGGAGCGCTGGTGCGTGCCACGGCCGAGGGGGCCGACCGGTTCCGCACCGTCGCGATGCGTCACGGACGCTCGATCGCCGAGCGGATGTCGCATCTCAGCGATGACGAACTCGCCCAGCTGAAGTCACTCACGACCAAACTGCGCGCCCCTCGTCCCGGCCGCTGACGCGGTCCGCGCCGCCCGCTACCGCAGCGATTCGCGTCGCCCGCTACGGCGTTCGGCGTCGCAGCGTCAGCGACGCGAGAATGAGGCATCCGAGCGCGAAGGCGATGACGATCAGCAGCGGACGGACAACATGCCACCCGCTGTCACCCGCCGTGACGGCGTTGATCGCATCGATGGCATGGCTGAGCGGCAGCCAGTCGGAGATCGCGAACAACACGTCGGGCATCTGATCGCGCGGCATGAACAGGCCACCCAGAATGATCTGTGGGAACACGAGCAGCGGCATGAACTGCACCGCCTGGAACTCGGTGCGTGCAAAGGCGCTGGCGAGCAGTCCGAGCGCGGTGCCGAGGATCGCATCGACAACGGCGACGAGCCCGAGTTGCCAGAGGGCTCCGTCGACGGTCAGCCCGCACACTCCGACCGCGAAGCTCACGGTGATCACGGCTTGCAGAGTTGCCATCGCCCCGAACGCGAGCGCGTATCCGACGATGAAATCACCCTTGCCCAGCGGGGTGGTCATGAGTCGCTCGAGCGTGCCGGAGCGGCGCTCGCGCAGAGTGGTGATCGACGTGATCAGAAACATCACGACGAACGGGAACAGAGCGAGGATCGGCGCCCCGATCCGATCGAACACCCCTGCCTGCGCGCTGAACAGCCACGCGAACAGGCCGACGAGCAGACTCGGGGCGACGAGCATGAGCACGATCGACCGAGGGTCGTGGCTCAGCTGGCGCAGCACCCGGCCCGCAGTCGCGATCGTCCGTGTGCCGTTCACGATGCACCGTCCGAACGGAGCGCACGACGCGTGGGCGGATGCCGCTCCTCGTCGTTCTCGATGAGCGACAGGAACGCGGCATCCGGATCGGTCGTCCCGGTGTCGGTCAGCAGCCGCTCGGGGTCGGTGTCAGCGATGATGCGACCGGAGCGCATGAGGAGAAGCCGGTCACAGCGGAGCGCCTCGTCCATGACGTGGCTGCTCACCAGGAGAGTCGCGCCCGCATCGGCCAGATCGCGGAACACCCGCCACAGGTCGGCGCGCAGCACGGGATCGAGGCCCACCGTCGGCTCGTCGAGCACGAGCAGTTCGGGGGCGCCGAGCATCGCGATCGCGAGCGACACGCGGTTCTCCTGCCCGCCGCTGAGCGACGCGATGGTCTGCGAAAGATGATCGCGCAGGCCGACCTGGTCGGTGACGCGATCGACGTCACCCCGCGGCGCACCGACCACCCGCGCCATGTAGGCGAGGTTCTGCCGGACGGTCAGGTCGCCGTATACCGACGCGGCCTGGGTGTCGTATGCGACGCGGTGGCGCAGCATCCGCGATCCGGCGGGTTCTCCCCACACCCGGACCTCACCCGCCGAGATCTTCTGCACACCGACGATCGCGCGCATCAGCGTGGTCTTGCCGCACCCCGACGGCCCGAGAAGCCCGGTGATCTCCCCGCGCGGAATCTCGAGGTCGAGGCCGGAGAACACCTCATGGCGGCCGCGCCGCACGTGGAGGCCGCGGATCGAAACCGCGGGGTCGACCGATGCCGCATCGCCGATGCTCACGCCACGAATCATCCTCCTCCGAGGCCGCGCGCGCACCTCCCGCGGAGTACTCGACCCTGGGGCTTCAGCACTCGATGACGTTGACCGCGAGGCCCCCTTCGCTGGTCTCTTTGTACTTCGTCGACATGTCGATTCCGGTCTGGCGCATCGTCTCGACCACCGCGTCGAGCGAGACGTAGTGCGACCCGTCGCCACGCAGGGCGAGCCGCGCGGCGGTGACGGCAGTGGCGGCGGCAATCGCATTGCGCTCGATGCAGGGGATCTGCACGAGGCCGCCGACCGGGTCGCACGTGAGGCCGAGGTGATGCTCCATGGCGATCTCGGCGGCGTTCTCGATCTGACGGTTCGTGCCGCCCATCACCGCAGTCAAGCCGCCGGCCGCCATCGCACAGGCCGACCCGACCTCCGCCTGGCATCCGCCTTCGGCGCCCGAGATCGAGGCGTTCGCTTTGAAGAGCGACCCCAGCGCGGTGGCGGTCAGCAGATAGCGCCGGATGCCGCGACGCCGGTTCGCATCCGCGACGGCGATGTCGTCCAGAGCTTCGGCGGGAGCAGCAGCGGGTTCGGTCGCACCGAACCCGAGCAGTGCGCTGCCCACGAGCTCGCCATACGGGGTGACCGCGTTGCCCGAGCCGAGACCGGAATCGGCCAGGAACCGCCACCAGTACATCGCGACCGCCGGGACGATACCGGCCGCACCGTTGGTGGGGGCCGTCACGACACGCCCGCCGGAGGCGTTCTCTTCGTTGACGGCGAGTGCGAAAGCCCCGAGCCACTCCCCCGGAAGCTCGCGGTGCCCCTCGGCCTCGGCCGCTTCGAGCTGGGCACGAATGGCTCCTGCGCGCCGTTTGACCCGCAGCATCCCGGGCAACTGTCCGTCCGCGCTCAGCCCGGCGTTCACACACGCCGACATCGCATCCCACAGGGCGTCGAGCCCGGCCGCCACTTCGATCTCGGGACGCAGCGACTCCTCGTTGCGGCGCGCAGCCTCGGCGATCGTGATGCCCGCTTCGTCGCACAGCCGCAGGAGCCCCGCTGCATCGTCGAAGTCGAGCGGGAAGGGATGTGCCGATACCCGGACGGGCTCGCCGTCACGCCGGATGAACCCGCCGCCGACCGAGTAGTAGGTCTCGCGGGCGATCGCGGAGCCCGTGGCGTCGAACGCTTCGAGAGTGAGAGCGTTCGGATGCCCCGGCAGCCGTGTACGGGGGGTGAATGCCACATCGGCCTTGGCGAACGGAACGTCATGCGTGCCGTCGAGTGCGAGCGCCGCGCCGTCGGGCCATCCGGTCCAAGCCGAACGAACCGCATCCGGATCTACGGTCTCGCAGTCGAGCCCCTGCAGCCCGGCGACCACTGCATCGGGGGTGCCGTGGCCGAGCCCGGTGGCGCCGAGCGATCCGAACAGCTCGCAACGCACGCGTTCCACCCGATCGAGCACCGCATCGACGCGCAGCCGTGTGGCGAAGTCTCGGGCGGCCCGCATCGGCCCGACGGTGTGGGAGCTCGAGGGGCCCACACCGATGGAGAACAACTCGAACGCCGAAACGTATGCGCTCATGCGCCCAGGCTACGCCCCCGGGTGGCCGCTGCTCCCGTTGCGCATCACGGGCGCCGAAGCGGTTCCGTTGCGCCACAGCGACCGCGCCAGGTGAGGCAGAGGGCAGGATGCCGCAACCGAGCAATCCGCCGCAATCTTCGGCTGCGCTACATTGCCTCGTTGCGGGCCCCCAGAGGGCAGGATGCCGCAACGGAAGGGACCGCCGCCGTAGGAGGCAGACGGACCCCGGTGATGCGCAAACTCCTCCACAGGGGCGGTCGGCTCGACGACTTTCCACGAAGAGAAGTGGCCCCGCTCACGGTGCGCCAGCGATCTGCGAGCGTTGACGGATGTCGCGCCGGCCTCCGCTCCCCGCGCACCTTGGTGCGGCATTCACCACGCGCCAGGCGCGAGACTCCGGCGTCACCGCGAAACAGCTTCTCCACCGCGACGTGTCCG
>JAHIOK010000426.1 GCA_018895315.1 Actinomycetota bacterium
ACGGGTGCCCCTCGGGGCTTTCCCGACCGCTGAGTCGCTACGCGCTCAGGGTCTCGTGCCGCACGACGACCCAGCCGCGAGGGACCGACAGGCGATCGGTGTGGGCGGCGCACAGGTCATGGGCGTGCGGATCGCCGTGGGCACCCAGCGGGCCGATGGCGGCCATCTGGTCACCGTAGTCGTACGTCAGAGTAGCCACGGCCTCACGGGCACAGGCCACCTTCGAGCAGAGTCTCTCGCGCATTGTGCCCACGTTATCCGGCGACGGCCGGCAGCCCAGGATGCCGCGCCGCGCGTCGCCCCGGCCGCGCGCGGCCGGCCGCACCGAACGCCGATCGGAACGGTCGTTCTAGGATGGTGTCATGATGCGGCGGCGCGCGAAGACCCCGGCGTCGCCCGCGGCGCGTCCGGCCCGGCACGGTAGGCACGGGCGCGAAGGTCGCAGCCCGGTGGTCCGACCTCCACTCCCCCCGCTCGACACCCGCATCGATCGGTTCGATCTCGCTGTCGGAACGGCCGCCGAGTTCCTGAGATCGGCGTGGCCCGAGTTGCAGGATGTGCGCTTCGAGATCGGCAACTTCCCGCCCGCACCGCACGAGAGCGGCATCCCGCGATGGGACGTGCTCATCGAGCAGAAGCGCATCGTGCTGTACCGCATCCCGATCGAGCGGCTCAGCCACCTGCATCGCGACGATGACGTGCACCGCCGGATGATGATCGAAAGCTGCGTGTTCCGCGCCGCGGCCGAGTTCCTCGGCCGCGACCCCTGGGATCTCGGTCCCGAGCGGTTCCGCTACTTCTGATCCCGGACGGCCCGCGAACGACCCGGTCGCGCAGGTGTGGCTACGGGTACACCCGAATGGTCGCCGCCGCAGCCGCGGCAGGCTGCAGCGGAAAGCCCGCGAGTGCGTCGGCTGCGGAGAACGACACCATCCCGTGGATCGGCGATGACGAGGTCAGCCGGTACACCGACCCCGCGGTCACCGGCACACCGACCGTGCGTCCAACGGGAACCACGACAGTCACGGGCGCCGCGCCGCCGGCCACCGGCTCGAGAGTGACCGAGGCATCCGCCGTTCCGGTGTTCGCGAGAGAGAGCGAGGGACCGGGACCCTGCGGCACGGCCACCAGGTTCGCCCCGGCGATCTCGGGAGCAGCCGTGTACCAGGCGAAGTCAGCGCCGGCGGCGAACCCGGTGGTCTGCCAGACGGCAGCTACGACGGGAGCCTGAGCATCGATCCGCACGGTGTAGGCGCCGGCAGCGAGGCTGCTGAGCGCTACCTCGGCGGGCAGCCCCGCCGTCAGCGGAATCTGCTGCGTCCATCCTGCGGCCCCGTCGGCGCCGCTCACGGTGATGGTCGCCGTTGTCGAGTCGCTCGGCGCGAGCAGACGAAGAATGGTCGAGGGCTGTGCGGCCCCGGCGTCGCCGGTCGGCGCGGTGACCGTCACTCCGGGGATGACCTGGGTCGTCTCCGCGGTGGCGATCGACCCGAACTGGTCGACACCGCCGGTCACCAGGGTGCGGGTGATGCTCGCCTGCATCGACGCCGCGATCGGCCCGCCGGAGGCAGTGACGTGCACCACGGGGCTGCTCTCGCCGAAGAGGAGCCCCGAGAGCGGTACGACGCGCTGCGTCCGCGGCGCGATGACGAGGTTGGCGCCACTGGGCGGCACCTGCGCTCCGGTGGAGCCGTAGACGGTGAGCTGCACGGTCGCCGCGACGTTCCCCGGATTGGCCAGCACAACGAGATCCGCCGATCCAGTGGTGGTGGCGCCGCCGACGAGCCACGACTCCATCAGCGGGGTGCGGCACTCGGAAGCCGTGAAGCCAGCGAGGTCGGTCGATGTGACGGTGGCAGAGCCCGCTGCGGCCAGGTCTGCGAGCGTGCCGCCCTCGGGTGGGGCCGTGAGCACCGCGGGGCCGACCGATCCCGAGACCGACGTCGCCGTGAGCGCCGATTGCGCGGCGGTGGTGGCATCGGAAGCGACGCCGGCGGTGACCGCCTGGTCGGCCGCGGAAGTCAGCTGCGTCGCCTGCTGAGCGTCGCGACCCAGGGCAAGGGGTGATCCGGTGCAGACGGCGACGGTGTCGGACGGCGCCGGCGTCGCGGTCACCGACACCGGCGCCTGCGCGAGGCTCGGCCAGGGCATGACGACAGCGGTGAGGGTCGCGGTGACGAGCCCGGCGGCCACGACGGCTCCGATGAGAACACGGGCGCTGTCTCCGGCGAGACGGAACATTCTGCGATCGGTCATCGCGCCTCCCGTGCGGCGGGTCCGACGACGCGGGTGCTGCGTCGAGCGTGTCCTCGCGACGCCCGCGTCGGAACGGCGAGCAGGAGCGCCACGGCCACGGCTCCGAGCTGAGCCAGGGCGATCCCCTGCGTGATGCCCTGCGTCGAGGTCGAAGCCACGGTACGAGAGGTGACGGCACCGGACACCCTCCAGAGTGTGCCCTTCGCCGTCTCACCGACCGGCTCCAGCCCGTCGCGCTGATCGATGGCGGTCGCCGCCTGCAGCCGCAGCGCGCGTCCGCGATCGGACTCCGGTGCGGCACTGGGGGCGAGCAGGATGAAGTCGATTCCGCGGGCCGCCAACCGCGCGACGACATCGGGCGATGTGGTCGTCACGAGGTCGGCGGTGAGCCCGGCGACCTCCTCGTCTGCGGCGGTGGCAGAGGTGCGCGTCTCGAGCGCCGTCGACTGGCCGCCGAGCGTCTCGCTCTCCCCCCATACGATCCGCGACGCCGCGTCCCCCGAGCTCAGCGGCGTGACCACGATGGTTCCGACCGATGGATCGTCTCGACCAGCGGCCGCGACGTAGGCGGGCAGCGTCGAGGCCGGTCCGTTCGTGAGGTTCGCCAGGCCGAGCAGCGGCGCCGCCAGCGCGGGCACGCTGAGCCCGGCGATCGCCACGAGCACCACCCCGACGATGACACGGCGCACCGGCGCAAGGCGCACCGCGATCCCGACATCGAGGAACACGAGAGCACCGCCCAGCGCGCCGAGCCACGCGAGGCTCAGACCGGCGCCCGGCCACACCGCGGCGGTGACGTCGCCCGTCGAGGCGACCGCGATGTTCACGGCGGCGAAGGCCGTTCCGATCCCAAGCGCAGCGACGGCGAGCAGCACGAGTGCGGCACCCCAGCGCGGGGTGAGAGGTGCAAGAAGCGCGAGCACGGCGATCGGCGCGACCAGCAGCGGCACCCACCACGTCGGCAGGTCAGCGCCGACGTGCGTCAGGAAGGCGCCCCACCCGGCGGGATCGGTGGTGGGGAATCCGGCGAGCAGAAGGGCACGGCCTGCGCTGGTCGCATCGACCTGCGGGCCCGCCCAGGTCACCCCGGGATCGGCGAGCAACGCCCACGGGTTGCCCGCGCGCAGCTGGTACCAGGCGAGGGGCGCCGCGAGCACGACGGCGGGAACGACGAGCCACGCCACACGGGCGATGCCGCGGCCGGCGCGCACGATCAGCGTGAGCAGTAGCGCCACCACCCACAGCACGACGAGTGCGGGAGCAAGTGACGGCGAACAGGCGACGACCGCCGCGAAGACGAGAG
Source organism: Actinomycetota bacterium (assembly GCA_018895315.1). Taxonomy (GTDB): domain Bacteria; phylum Actinomycetota; class Actinomycetes; order Actinomycetales; family Microbacteriaceae; genus Microbacterium. The sequence goes on from JAHIOK010000426.1 coordinate 3,560, forward strand.
ATGCCGCGCCCGACGCCGCCCACGACCGATGGGCCACCGAACCGGCGAAGAACAGCCATGGCAGCAGCAGATGCACGAGCACTGCGGTGGGGCGCCCGTCGACCAGCGCGGTGAGGAATGTCGGCGCCAGCGCCCAGACGACTCCGCCGGTGATGCGCAGCAGCGGTCGCTCTGTGACGCGGGTCGCCGCGAACCAGCCGCCGAGCACGGCGAGCGGCAGCGCGAGGACCCACAGCAGCACGAGTGCCCGCGAGGGCTCGGCGGGCCACAGCGTCCCCAGCACCGCCACGACGGCGGCGAACGGATCGGCGGGCAGAGCCGCGTCGAACCCCGTGCCGCGCAGACCGTAGCCGGCATCCGCCCACAGCTGCGCCACTGTCGAGCGCAGCGGTGCGAGTGCGCCTCCGCCGAGGACCGGCCACGCCAGGAGGGCGGGGAAAGCTGCCACACCGACCACGAGAGCGGCGAGCACGGCCCAGGCGCCGCCGCCGCTGAAGAAACGCAGCTCCGTACGCACCACCGGTGCGGTGGCATCCATGTCGTCCGAATCAGCATCGAAGCGCTGCCGCAACTGCGTGCGGGTCACGCGGAGCGGGACGAGCTGACTCCACGGCGCGCTCCGGGTGGAACGGATGCGGCCCCGCGCACGCGCGACGGCATCCAACCGCACGAGGCTGGTGAGCGCTGCTGCCCATTCCGGCAGGACGCGCCCCGGGGCCTTCTCCACCAGATGCAGCGCGGTGCGCCAGATCGCGAGCGGGAGGATCGCGAGCCACAGGAACGGCACGGCCAGCGGCTGCGCGTAGACCAGACGCCGGTGCAGCTGTGCGACGCGCGATGCGTAGGTGCGACGACGGATGCGCGCAGCGCTGTCGGGGGCGGGGAGACCTGCCACTCCGTCGCCCGCGACGGCGATGTGCGCCCCGGGAACGAGCCCGAGTCGTCCGCCCGCCAGGCGGGCGCGCACGCCCAGGTCGAGGCCCTCGTCGGCGCCGGCGAGCGCGGGGTCGAGCCCGCTCAAGCTCCGCCAGGCGTCGGCGCGCACCAGCATCCCGCGCACATCGGCACTGAGCACATCGGAGTCGCCGTCGTGCTGGCCCTGATCGAGCTCGCCGTCGGCGAGGCCCACGGTACGCCCGAACGGGGTCATGCTGACACCCAGCGAGACGATCTCCGCGCGATCGTCCCACTGCACGAGCTTCGGCGCGACAATCGCGACAGACGGCGCGAGTTCGAGTGCGCCGGCCAGCACCGCGAGGGCATCCGGCTCGGGGGCGGTGTCCTGCGCGAGCAGCCACACGGCGTCACCGTCGAGGCGGGCCGTCGCCATCCGCACGGCAGTCGCGAAGCTCGTCGAGCGCGATGCCGTGATCACGCCTTCGGCCCCGGATGTCGCGGCGAGATCGGTCAGCGTCGCATCGGGGCCGCACAGCACGATTGTGAGCTTGTCGACCCTACGGGTCTGTGCGCCGAGGGCGTCGAGGGTGCGCCGCAGGTGCAGCGCAGCGGGGGTGCGCCCCTCGGGACGCACGACGAGGAAGGCGTGGACTCTGGCGGGCATGACGTGGTCAGCCTAAGCGGCGGCATCCGCAGGCGGAGCTGTACGCGCCGAACGCGGCCGGATCAGCCGGTCCGTTCTCGTGCAGTGGCGTCAGCTCGCGCGACGCTTCAGTTTGCGGCGCTCGCGCTCACTGAGACCGCCCCAGATTCCGAAACGCTCGTCGTTCTGGAGGGCGTATTCGAGGCAGCGATCGCGCACATCGCACGTGGTGCAAACGCGCTTCGCATCGCGAGTCGATCCGCCCTTCTCGGGGAAGAAGGCCTCCGGATCGGTCTGCGCACACAGAGCGTCGGTCTGCCAGCCGAGGGGATTGTCGTCTTCCACGGCAAGTGGACGTCGCACTCCCGGAACACCCAGGCTGACCGGATCGACGAACCAATTGTCGGGAACGCCTGAACGGTACTGCGAAGCCGCCATCTCGTTCTCCCACCTGTCATAAGTTCCCCACGCGGGTCAGCGTGTTCACCTAATTACAGCGGTGTCATTCGCTCCGGTCAAGTCGCAGATAGTAAAGCCTCATCTCGCACTTGAACCTTCACGACGCGCGCTCGGCGTGTCGCCCTGGGCGAACACAGGCCTGCGACTCAGATTGCCCGCATGTCTTCAGCGTCCCTCGCCCGCTACACCCCGTACGCACGGCGCCGTCCAGGTGATTCTCAGGCCGCGGCGGGCTCTGCGATGAAGGCCTGGCCGACTCCCGTGAGCACGAGGGCGCCCTCGTCGGCACTCGCGAAGACCGCCTGCCCGGGAGTGAGCGAGATCGACGCACCGGATGCCTCGGCCCGCACCGTGACGGCACCGACGGCCGCCAACACGATCGCGGGTCCGGTCATCTCGACGCGGCGCTCGGTCGCCGCTTCGGCCTGCACGCGCAGCAGCATGAAGTCGGGAACGTCCGGAGCGAAGACGTCGATGCCGGCGGAGACCGGCGTGGCCGCGAGCATCGGAGCCGGCCCGGGCTCGGCATCGAGAATCCGCCGCAGCTCGTCGACGTCGACGTGCTTCGGGGTGAGTCCCCCGCGCAGCACGTTGTCGCTCGCGGCCATCAGCTCGACGCCGAGGCCCGAGAGGTAGGCGTGCAGGGCACCGGCCCGCACGTAAACCGCCTCGCCGCGCTGCAGGACGATGTAGTTCATCAACAGCGCGACCACCACTCCGGCATCCGCAGGGTAAGCATTAGAGAGCCGCCGGGCCACCTCGAACTCGGCGGCGAACTCCTCCGAGTGCGCGACACGCGCGGCGGCGATGATGCCGTCGACCTCCGGCGCGCCCGAGAGCAGCCAGGCGATCGTGTCGCCGAGGACTTCGGCACCGGATCCGCTGAGACGCGCGGCCAGAGCCGCCGGCCCCGCGGAGTCGCCGAGCGCGGCGACCAGGCGCCGGGTCGCGTCGAGGTCGCGGAGACCGGCGAGCGCCTCGAAGCGGTCGCTGAGGGCGACGATCAACTCCGGCTTGTGGTTGGCATCGCGGTAGTTGCGCTCCCCCGCGTCACGCGCAAGACCCGCGGCATCCTCACGGGCGAAGCCCTCTTCGGCCTGCGCCTTCGAGGGGTGCACCTGTATAGAGAGAGTGGATGCGGCGGCGAGCAGCTTCAGGAGGTAGGGCAGCGGTGCGCTCTCGTCCGTCGTGACGGCGTCGAGCGTGCGGCCACTGCCATCATCGATGCGGGCGGGGGAACCGGGATGATCGCCGAACCAGACCTCCGCCTCGGGCTCCCCGGTGGGCGCTCGGCCTTCGAGATCGGGAATCAGCGTCGCCGAACCCCACGCATTGGCGATGGGCGAGTTCGAGATGCGCACGAGCATGCCTCCCAGCCTACGAGCGCGCCCGGTAGCCTGAAGGCACCATGGCCGTGTTCACGAAGCATCCCGTGTCGGCGCCACCGGCGGCGCCGATCCGTGAGAAGACCGGCCACCTGCTGTTACGCGCCTGGTGCATCTTCATTCTCGGCTCCGTCATCGCAGGCGTCGGCTGGGTCAATGCGGTCGGCGCCGTCGGCTCGGGACTGCTCGCCGCAGTGACGGGAGTCGTCTCGGCGGCGCTGTGGGCCCTGCGCCGCCCGCCCGTGCAATGGCGGCGGCTGCCCTGGTTCGCACTGGCGTATGTCGCATTCGCAGGGCTCTCGATGCTGTGGTCGGCGTGGCTCGAGACCTCGTTCCTCACCTGGCTGCTGCTCGTGGTCACGACGGGTCAGGCGATGTTCGTGGCGAGCGCGCTCACGTGGCGCGAACTCGTGCGCGCGCTGGCGTCGGCGCTCAAGTGGGTCGTGGCGCTGTCGCTGCTGTTCGAGATCGCAGTGGCGACGATCGTCGGCGGCCCCCTGCTCCCCGGTTTCGTCCGGCCGTCCGGACCAGTCGACCCGGATGCCACCTGGTCACGCGGCGAACTGTTCACGGGCGGACCCATCCAGGGCGTGTTCGGTAGCGCCGACCTGCTCGCGGCGGTGGCCCTCGTCGCGATCGTCGTGTTCGGCATCCGATTCGCGTCCGACCCGCCGCACCGCCTGACGACGGGTGCGTGGATCGCGCTCGCGGCGTTCCTCATGATCCGGGCCGGGTCGACGACGGCGTACCTCACCGCACTCGCGGTGGGCGTGGTGCTGGTCACGGTGATGCTCATGCGCACCTCACAGCGAGCAGGCGGCCGCACCCGGTACTACGCGGCGTATGCCGTGATCGCGGTGGGGAGTGCGGCAGCGATAGGGGTGTGGCGTGGCGAGATCTTCGCGCTGCTCGGGCGCGCGGCCGACCTCGCCGGCCGCGAGCACATCTGGGCCACGGTCCTCGAACACGCCGCTGAGCGGCCGGTCGCGGGATGGGGGTTGGCGACGCCGTGGCTCGCGACCGACCCGCTGCCCGGCGCCTGGATCGCCGGCGACGGCCAGCCCGCCATGCAGGCGTACAACATGTGGGTCGACGTGTTCCTGCAACTCGGATTCGTGGGGATCGTCCTGATGATCGGGATCTACCTCGCGGTGATCTGGCGCGCGTGGTTCTTCGCGATCGACCGGCCGCGCTGGGACCTCCGCGCCGACCGCCCCTACTCCCCCGTCACCGTCCTTCCGACCCTCATCGTGACGGTGCTCCTGGTGCAGGGCCTCGCCGAATCCGGACCGCTGCTGCTGTGGGGCTGGATGTTCATCGTCCTGTTCGGCTTCAAGATCAAGCAGGCACCGCTGGTCGGCGTCGGACCCGCGGAGCAGTCGCTCGCGATAGAGAGCGGCGAGTTCGTCCCGTCTTCCGCTCAGGATGCCCCGGGTCGCCCGCGCTAGGATTCACACGGCCCGACGCCCCGGCGCCCGCCGCAGATCCCGGAGACATTCACGTGACCTACGTTTTGCAGAACCTCGTCTTCCCGCTCGAGCGCGATCCCGACCTGCTACCGCTCTACGCCGATCCCGAAACCTGGTCGATCATCGACGAAGAGCCCGTGCGTGTGTCGAATGTGGCGCATCTGGGAAACATCCTCGGCCGCACACGTGCACGCATCGTCGCGGGACGCCGCGTATCACTCGGCACCTACTTCAACGGCTTCCCCGCCTCCTATTGGCAGCATTGGACCGCGGTACGCCAGGTCAGGCTGACCGTGCAGACGACGGGCACCGCCACCGTCCTGGTCTATCGCTCCAACGGCTCGGGCGTGCGCCAGCGCATCGATACCCGCGAGGTCGAGGGCGAGAGCACCAGCTCGTTCGACCTCGCGCTCGATCAGTACAGCGATGGCGGGTGGATCTGGTTCGACGTCGTCGCCGACGCCGAAGCCGCTGTGATCGAGGGGGCCACGTGGACCACCGAGCAGGAACCGCCCCGCGGCGGCAAGGCCTCCCTCGGTATCACCACGTACAACAAGCCCGACTACTGCATCGGAACGCTCACGGCGTTGGCCGAGTCCCCCGGCGCGCTCGAACTGATCGACCGCATCTTCGTGATCGATCAGGGTGACCGGCGCGTCGACGCAGAGCCGGAGTATCCGCGTGTCGCCGCGGCGCTCGGAGACACGCTTCAGATCGTGACTCAGCCCAACCTGGGCGGGTCGGGCGGCTTCGCACGGGCCATGTCCGAGACGCTGAAGCGTCCGGAAAGCGGGTTCGTGCAGCTCCTCGACGACGACGTGCGGATCGAGCCGGAGTCGATCCGCCGATCGATCGTGTTCGGACAGTTCGCATCTACGCCGACCATCGTCGGCGCGCACATGTTCGATCTGCTCGACCGGCCGAAGCTGCACGCCTGGGCCGAGGTCCTCGACGAAGCACCGTTCATGTGGCGCACGCTCTACCAGGAGAAGATGCCCCACGACTTCAGCGCCGCGAATCTGCGTCAGACACCGATGCTGCACATGCGCCTGGATTCCGATTACAACGGTTGGTGGATGTGTCTGATCCCGGTCGAGGCGATTCGATCGACGGGGCTACCGCTTCCCGCATTCATCAAGTGGGACGATGCCGAATATTCCCTGCGAGCGCGAGAGTCCGGCGTCCCCACCGTGTCCATGCCCGGCGTCGCACTCTGGCACGTCTCCTGGGTAGGCAAAGACGACTCCATCGACTGGCAGGCCTACTTCCACGCGCGTAATCGCATCGTGGCCGCTCTCTTGCACTCATCCGCCCCCCGCGGGGGCACCCTGCTCCGACACAGCATGCGTCTCGATCTCAAGCACCTGATGATGATGCAGTACTACCCCGTCGCTTTGCGTCACCGGGCGCTGCGCGACATCCTCTCGGGCCCCTCGCACATGCGCGCCAACCTGGCTACCGCGATGCCTGCGGCGCGCGCGCTCGCCGCGCAGTTCCCCGAAACGATCATCCACAAGGACACCGGCGTGCCTCTGCGTTCACGCAAGGGCCGGCAGGTCTTCACGCGGAGCCGCAGAGGAGTGTTCGACAGTCCGACCGGGCTGCAGCTTCGATGGTTCACTCTGAGTAACGTCATCGCCCACTGGCTGCACGCACCGCGACCCGAGAATGTCGCGATGCCGGAGGTCGAGTTCGGCAAGGGTGATGCCCACTGGTGGCGAGTTCCGATCTACGACAGTGCACTCGTGAGCGCCGCTGACGGGTCGGGCAAGAACGTCTACATCAGAGATAGAGCCAAATACCGTCGGATGCTGCTCGACAGCCTTCGCCTGCACAGGACGCTCCGCCAGAGATGGCCGGAGCTGTCGGCGCAGTATCGGGACGCGCTGCCCGAACTCGCCTCGCATGAAGCGTGGAAGACAACATTCGAGGAGGCGAAATGACGACGGAATCCGACTTCGATCCGGCGAGCGCGACGATCGCGGTCGTGACCTACAACCGATCGAACCTCTTGACTCGTCTGCTCGAGAGCGTCATCGCGATGGACCCGAAGCCCGGCCACGTCGTGATCATCGACAACGCCTCCACGGACGACACCACCGCGGTCGTCGAGTCCTATCGCGACCGGCTCGGCACCGAGCTCGTCTACCGACGCCTCGAGACCAACACAGGCGGCTCGGGCGGGTTCAGCGAAGGCATGCGCACGGCCTACGACCTCGGATCCACCTGGATCTGGCTCATGGACGACGACGTCGAGGTCATCTCCGATGGGCTCACCCGCATGGGCGCCTGGGCGCCGAGGTTCAAGAGCATCCAAGGCCGCCGTTACGACTTCGATGGCAGCGAGTTCTACTGGCAGTACCGACTGTCGATCCCGTTCGGCATCCCGATCCCGTTCGCTCCGGCTGGCTTCGATTCATCCGGCTACCGCGAGATGAACTCCGGATGCTTCGAGGGCATGTTCATCCACCGCGACATCGTGCAGCAGATCGGCCTACCCGATCCCCGCTTCTTCATCTACTGGGACGACTCGATCTATGGATGGCTCGCCTCGTTGAAGACCCCGGCCGTGATCGTGAACGAGTTCGTCCTACGGCGCACGCGTGAGATCA
>JAHIOK010000427.1 GCA_018895315.1 Actinomycetota bacterium
CCGCCCTCGAGGTCGCCGATTGGCGGCGGAGAGTTTTCGCGCTGTACTCCGGGGTGCGCGCCGAGACGGATCCGATGGTCGCGCACGAACTGTGGCGCGTCGGTCGCGATCGGTTGATGGCTGAGCATCCGGCCACGCCCGTCATGCCCGACGATCGTCGCACGTTCGCGGGTCTGCCGGTGGCCCCCTACGACTCGCAGTGGCGGTTCGAAGTGCCGATCCTCCCGGCGGAACCGCACCGGTTCGAGTTCACCACCGGCACCGATGGCATCGTGGCGTTCGAGCGGGTGGGGCTGGTCGAGATTCCGGATGCCGGCGCCTTGGACGTCTGGCGCCTCACCTCGTACGGCGGGGGGATCTTCGTGCCGATCCGCGATGCGCTGGCGGGCAAGCCGGGCGGCACCTACGGGGGCGGACGCTATCTGCTCGACACGATCAAGGGCGCCGACCTCGGATCGGATGCGGCGGCGGGCACGATGGTGCTCGATTTCAACTTCGCGTACAACCCGTCGTGCGCCTACGATCCCGCGTGGGCGTGCCCGCTCGCGCCTCCCGGAAACGTGCTGCGCGTCGAGGTGGGCGTCGGCGAACTCTACGACTGAGGCGAGAATTCCCGCGCGCAGCTACTCCAACCCTCGCTGAACGCTGTGAATCACGACGATTCTCCCCGGCGACTCACGTCCCGCTTCGTCGTATTCGCTCGCGTTGTCGCAGCATCGATCCCGCAGCCGGTCGCCATGTGCGGCTCGAGTCGATCCAGGCCGGCGCCCGCGTGTGCGGCACGCCGTCGACCATGCGCACCGCCCAGCCGCTCGTCTCGAGGGTGCGGTGGTGATACCAGCAGAGCATCACGCCGTTGTCGGTGTGGGTCGGGCCGCCGCGAGCGTGCTCGACGTCGTGGTGGATCTCGCACCACGTCGCCGGCGTGTGGCAGCCCGGGATGACGCATCCACCGTCGCGGGCAGTGATTGCGCGCCGCTGCGCCGCGGTGAATGTGCGCTGCGGGCCGCCGAGCTGGATGATGCGTCCGTCGTCGCCGAGCACGAGCCGCTGAACACCTCCGCAGCACGCGACATGGCGGGCGACGAACGCGGGGAGGGCGGTGTCGGTGCCGTCGATGAATGCGACGCCATCGTGCCGTTCGAGCTCTGAGGCCGTGATGGTGACGAGCAATGCGGGTGAGGACCCACCGAGCGAGGGCATCTCTGCAGCGCGCGCCGCGATGTCGAGGGTCATCGCAAGCACGTCGTGGAGCTTCTGCGGGTGGGTTCTGTCGTCGGTGAGGGGTTCGTGGTCGGCGTCATCCCGGAAGCTCGGACGCGACGTGTGACCGTCGACACGTGGGGAGCACTGCGCATCGGCGATGCGTCGGAACTGCGCGGCGACATCGGGCAGCATCGCGCCACGAAAGCGCACGACCCCGTCGCGCTCGCGATCGAAGACGAGCGCCCGCTGCCGCATCGCCCGCTCATACTCCGGCAGGGTGCCGTCGGGGTCGAGTGCCAGCGCCCACACCTTCGCCTGGATCCGCGTGTCGTCGGCGTTGCACGGCGGCGCACCGTCGAGGCCTCTACCCGTGGCGGCAGCGACCAGTTCCCGTTCGGACGCCGCGAGGTCGGACGGGTGGCAGCGGTCGGCGATCGGACCCAGCGCGCGGGTGATCGCCGAGACCGCGTCGAGCCCGATCTCTCCGACATCGAGGGCTGCGCGGATCGCGGGGAAGGCCGCCGGCATCGCGTTGCCCGACAGCGCGGTTCTCGTCGCGACGAGTCGCGACATCCGGACGCGGTCTTTCGCCGTCGCGAGCGTCACGCGGGTCGCCCGGCTGAGGAGTTCGGCTGCACTCGCGCAGCCACGCTGCGCACACAATCGTTCACCGGGGCGGTCGGGGCGTGACCTGTCGTCGAACTCACCGGCCGCAGCCAGTCGAGCGGCGTCGAGATGGGCGCCGAGCGACTCGATGATGCACGCGAAGTGCAGCACCGAGGCATCCGTCATCGCTCGCGGAACGTCGTGAGACAGTGCCTCGGACAGCACGGCGCCGAGCTCGTCGCCGAGAAGCGTGAGCTTCTCGAGGAGGTCGGCCGCCGTGTGCGTCATACCTCCATTGTGGTCGTGACCTCCGACATTCCCGACAGACAAACTCCTGGTCATCTGGCGTAAATGTGGACAACCCCGAGAGTCCCCACCCTGGGGAGGAATCGATGCATTTCCGCGCCTACGCTGGGTGCATGACGGATGCTTCGCCCCTGCCGCTCGTCGTCGACACCGACACCGCAGCCGACGATTGTTTCGCGCTGCTGGTGGCGCTGCTCGACCCGAGGGCCGATCTCCAGGCGATCACGATCGTGGCTGGCAACGTGGGGTTTGCGCAGCAGGTGGACAACGCGTTCCTCACGCTCGAACTCGCCGGGCGGGTCGGCGAGGTGCCGGTGCATCTCGGTGCACAGCAGCCGCTCGTGCAGCCGTGGGTCAGTGCGACCGACGTGCACGGTGAAGACGGTGTCGGCGGTCAGCGGCGCACAAACACCGAACAGCCCGCCTCCGAACATGCGGTCGATGCGCTCATCAGACTTGCGCGCGAGCATGCCGGCGAGCTGACGATCGTCGCGATCGGGCCCTTGACGAACATCGCGCTGGCGGTGCGACTCGACCCCGAGTTCGCGGCGAACGTGCGCGAGCTCGTGATCATGGGTGGTTCGATCAACGGGCGCGGCAACATCACACCGGCGGCGGAGTACAACATCTTCGTCGACCCCGAAGCGGCAGACATCGTCGTGCGCGCCGGTTTTCCTCGCGTCCGGTTCGTGACTTGGGATCCACTGACGGTGCGCGACACGGTGTTCGACGAGGCGCGCATCGCCGAGATCGCAGCGCTCGACACCGATCTCAGCCGATTCTTCGTCCGGGCCAACGCCGCCACCTACGCATTCGACCTGGCCGCAGGGTTGGGCGGGTCGACGCATCCGGATTCACTGTCGGTGCTGGTCGCGCTCGACCGTGACCTCGTGCTCGCGGAACGCCCGTACCGCGTCGACGTCGAGTTGCGTGGCGAATTCACGCGAGGTGCGACGGTCTTCGAGGGGCGAGCGACGGATGCTGAGGCCAACGCGACCGCGATCGAATCCGTCAACAGCGAGGCGTTCTTTCACTACATGCGCCGGATGCTGGGCCGCAGTGCCTAGCCCCGGGGGCAGCAGTAAGGGCCGGTCGGAGAGGCTTCCGGCCGGCCCTTGTCCCTTTGCACCAAGAGTGTCCTGCAATCACATGTCCGTCAGCTGCCACAGCAAACAACTTCCGGTACTGAGCACTCTATAACGACGAGGTAACGGAGCGGAAGACCTCGGCGTTACCTTTTCGTGATTCTTTTCCGACTCATAGGTTCGGGCTCGCTTCACTCCCGCAGAGGGAGGGGATGTGCCCTGCCTGCATCGATCCGGCTATCGTCGAGCACCTACTTCGCCCGGCGGCTTCCTGCTGACCGTGGGGGTGCTGCGCGGAGGTGCTCGTTCACGCGTCCGAGGATGCGAGCGAGCTCGGTGGCGTCGTCGTCCGTGATCGGTGAGAACAGGAGCGCGTGGACGGTCGCGATATGGCCGGGGAATACGGCGGCAAGGATGTCGCGGCCTGCGGCGGTGATCGTGACGATGGTGCTGCGTTCGTCGTGTGGGGACGGTGCGCGGGTGATGAGGCCGCGCTCTTCGAGGAGTTGCGCCTGATAGGTCAGGCCGCTTCGGCTGTAGACGACACCGTCGGCGAGATCCGTCATGCGCTCGTGGCCGTCAGGCGTGTCACCCAGACGCGCCAAGAGCTGGAACTGGACGTAGCTCAGTGCCCCCGTCTCGCGGAGCTGCTTCTCGACCGCCGGGCGCAAAAGCGCACTCACCTCTGACAGAGCGAAATAGGCGCTGAGCTGGGTCTCGGTGAGCGATGCGGGTGCGTCTGTCATGGACCCCACTTTAGCATTTGCTTCGAGTTAGAAGCAGTGCTGGCTTTCGCGCTGCAGGTGCTGACCAGATCATCGACACACCGACACAGACCTGTTGGCGGCGATCGATGGGCAGGTCGACGTCCTGCTGAAGCTCGCGCCGCTCGACCCAGACCAATTCGCCGCCGCCGTCGCGATCGTCTGCGACGGCGGAATTGTTCTCAGCATCACGGCCTTCATGGCTACCCCCGGCGATGAAGGGCGAGGAGTGCGCGCAGCAACCGTTTTCGTCCGCCCGAACCGTGACGGACTCGCAGAGCTGGTTGCCCTGGTTGACGGCGGCGCACTCACCGTCGAGGTCACCCGACGCATCCCCCTCGCTCAAAAGTCATCGTCCTGGCCTGACCGAGGTTCGGCGGATCGGGGTGATCAGTTCAGGAGGTGCGGGCTGCGCGCGAGCCTCGAACCACGGTCCAGACGAATCCGGCGACGAACACGACGATGGAGCCGATGTAGGCCATCGGTGCGATCAGCCCGATGAGTGTCAGCGCCATCGCCAGCAGGAAGGCGACGGCTGAGGGGAGAGTCCCGGCCGCGTGTCCGGCCCGCCACGCGACGTCGCTCTGGTTGATGGGTGGGAGCCGCATCCCGATCAGGTGATTGCGGGGGATCCGTCCGCTCCCGGCGAGGGCGCAGACGACGGTGAGGAAGAGGAGCAGAGCGGTGAAGACCCAGGCCAACAGGCTCGCTGTCTCCATGGATGCTCCTCGCGGCGTTCTGAGCGGCCGTTGTGCCGATGTTACTCCTCGAGCTTTCCGGGGCGCGGTCTGTCAACGTAGCCGCCGGGGGCTTAGGGTCGACCCGTGGCGGAGGAGATCGCAGAACGTTTCGCAGAGGTCAGAGCGGCAGAGATGTCGCTCCTGCGCTCCGAGGTGCGCCGCGATCGCAACCTTTGTCGCAGCGATGCTGCATACCGACTTCGCCGAGAATCTCGTGCTCGTGACGTTCCGCATCCGGGGTCTCGACGGGGACAGCCGCCATAGCTCGATCTGGGACCTCAGCGCGGGGCATCCCGTCATGCGTTTCCACCAGGGCACCGCCGTCGCGTAGCCCGGTCGTCGCGCTGAGCGCAGCGCGTCAGACCAGACGGACCGGGGATCCGTAGCGGGCGACGATCTCGTCGTTGATCAGCGGGACGATGCCCTCGAGGTGTGCCTGTGCCACCAGCATCCGGACGTATATGCAGGTTCGGCATTGTCGGCCGACGTAGCCTGGAAGGCCCTGCGACCCCGAGGAGACCGTCATGTCGTCGTCGAACCCGTACGAGTCCCGTCCGTGGCTTTCGGCGTACGCGTCGGGGGTTCCGCACGACATCGACGAGGTCACGCAGACGCTGTCCGACATGATCGAGGCAGCCGTCCGCACCCACTCGCGCAGCACGGCGATGGAGTTCTTCGGCGCGAGCACCAGCTATCGCGATCTCGGCGACCAGATCGACCGTGCGGCGGAAGGACTTCGTCGGGTCGGAGTCGAGCCGGGCGATCGGGTGGCCATCGTGCTGCCGAACTGCCCGCAGCACGTCATCGCGTTCTATGCGGTGCTGCGGCTCGGTGCGATCGTCGTCGAGCACAACCCGCTCTACACGGCGCGCGAACTCCGACACCAGTTCGAAGATCATCAGGCGCGCTTCGCGATCGTCTGGGACAAGGTCTACGACACCCTCGACGATTTTCCTTCGGATGTCGCCCCCGAGCGCATCGTCAGCGTCGACATCACCGAAGCCATGCCCGCTCGCACCCGGTTCGCGCTGGGGCTGCCGATCCCCAAAGCTCGTGGGGCGCGTGCGCAGCTGACCGCGACGCCGAAGGCGCGCCGGGTATACCCCTGGAAGCGACTCATCGACGGCCGTCGCCTACCCCGACGCCACATGCGCCCGAGGCTCGACGACATCGCGCTGCTGCAGTACACCAGCGGCACGACCGGGTCGCCGAAGGGCGCCATCCTGACCCATCGCAATCTGCGCGCGAACGCGATGCAGGGGCGTGCCTGGGTGCCGGGTCTCCACGAGGGTGAAGAGACGTTCTATGGCGTGCTGCCTCTGTTCCATGCGTATGGGCTGACGCTGTGCCTGACCTTCGCGATGAGCATCGGCGCGAAACTCGTGCTGTTCCCGAAGTTCGACATCGGCCTGGTGAAGGATGCCGCGCGCAAGAGCCCGCCGACATTCCTGCCCGCCGTGCCCCCGATCTACGACCAGCTCGCCCGAGCCGCGCGTCGCGGCGAGATGGACCTCACCTCGGTGCGCTTCGCGATCTCCGGAGCGATGGCGCTGCCGGTGGACACCGTCACGCGCTGGGAGGAGATCACCGGCGGTCTCCTCGTCGAGGGCTACGGGATGACCGAGACCTCGCCGGTCGCGCTCGGCAACCCGATCGGTCCGACCCGGCGCCCGGGGACCGTCGGAGTGCCGTTCCCGAGCACCGAGATCCGGGTGGTCGACCCCGCCGATCCGACGATCGACCTCGCGCTCGGTGAGCGGGGTGAACTCCTCATTCGCGGACCTCAGGTGTTCC
>JAHIOK010000428.1 GCA_018895315.1 Actinomycetota bacterium
GGCTGGCCGAACGCCTCGCGGCTCTTCGTATAGTCGAGCGTCCACTCCAGTGCTGCGGCCGACGCGGCAGCTGCGGCGACACCGATCGAAAGGCGCTCGAGCGGCAGGTTCATCATGAGCTGCACGAAACCCTTGCCGGGCACCCCGCCGATGAGATTCTCGTCGGGCACGAACACATCGGTGAACGACAGCTCTGCCGTGTCGTGACCCTGCAAGCCCATCTTGTGGAGCTTCTTGCCGTGCTCGAAGCCCTCCATGCCGTTCTCGATGAGGATGAGGCTGAATGCGTCCGCCTTGTTGCCCTCGCCGGTCTTGACGAACGTGACGATGACATCGGCGGTCGCGCCGCTCGAGATGAACGTCTTCGCGCCGTTGACGAGGTACCCGCCGTCGACCTTCTTGGCCGTGGTCTTGGCCCCGCGCAGGTCACTGCCTGCGCCCGGTTCGGTCATCGCGAGCGCGCCGAGCACCTCGCCGGTGGCCATCCGGGGCAGCCACTTCTCTTTCTGCTCCTGCGTACCCATATGCACGAGGTACGGAATCGCGAGGTCGTCCTGGATGCCGAGGGCACCGGCGAGCGAACCCGCACCGGCACGGATCGTCTCTTCGTTGACGATCGCACGGAAGCTGTAGTCCTGCAGCATCCCGGCGCCGCCGAATTCTTCGGGCACGGCAAGGCCCAGGATCCCGGCTTCACCGGCGGCGCGCATGGTCGCGCGGTCGATCTCGCCGTCGGCATCCCACTTCTCGCGCTGCGCAAGTGAGGCATGGCGCTTCACGAATTCCTTCACGACGTCGCGGAACGCCTCGTGGTCTTCGTCGTAGATCTCCCGCTCCATGGTGAGCCGGCCTTTCTCTCGTCGTCGAGCATGGCTGGATGCATTCGGTGGGATTGCATCCCACTCTCCATGGTACTCAGTACCGCGACGTCGAAGGTGAACGTTCGACGTGGATGCTGCTCAGTTCGCGTAGTCCGGCGCGGCCGGCAGCCCGAAGAACTCCTCGAGGGTGTGCCAGCTGCCGCCGTGATAGGCACGCGCCAGATCGACGCCGATGTAGCGGAAGTGCCAGGCTTCGGGGATGTACCCCGTCGTCGCGGTGCGGCCCTCTTCGTAGCGGACGATCCACCCGTACTCCCACGAGTGCGCGGTCAGCCACTGCCCCTGCGGGGTCGCCGCGACCGCATCGAGCGTGCCGCATCCGTTGGCGCACGCCACGAGGTCGCCGGCGAGTCCGGACTGGTGCTCGCTGTACCCAGGGCGAGCGACGGATGCCTCCACCGAGGCGCCACCCGAGCCGAAGTTCTTCTTCTGCGTGACGTACGAGCGATAGCCGCTCTCCAGGGCGATCTCGCCGACGCCCGCCTGCTTCGCTGCCGCAACCATGGTCGCGAGGCCGGTCGCGGCATCCGTGCGCAGTTCGCCGCCTTCGAGGCTGCGCACTCCATTCGGCAGGCCGAGCGGCTTCGGCACGTAATCGAGCGGGTCGAAGGGGCGCAGCTTGTTGACGACGACCCAGACGTGCGACGGATCGTTCAGCGGCACACAGGGTGCGGTTCCGGTCGCGACGGCCGTGCGGAACGCGTCCGCCCCGCCTGCCGCGGTGATCGCGGCCGCGTCGTCGTGCGCGGCGAGTGCCGCACTGAACGCCGGCATCGCGCACAGGTCGACCCCGGCGGGTGCCGCGTCCTGGAAGGTTGGCGCGGGCAGTGCGCTGATCTGGGCAGGCGGTGGAACGGATGCGTCGACCGGCACTTCGGGCGGCGGTGTCACAGATCCGGTGATGCGGTACGCCTGCAGCTCCGACACGGGTGGTGCGGTGACGGCCCCGGTGACCGCGACTGCGCCCCCGAGCATGAGAGCGGCAGCGGCGGCGGTCGCGAACCCGATGCGGAGGCGTCTCGCCCTCCGCCCGCGTGCGTGGCGGGTGACGGCGGCAGGTTCGAGCAGGGGCTCCGGACTCGCGGGGGCCTGCGGGCGGGAAGGACTCGCCGGCAGCGGCGGCGGCGGGTCCCGGAAGATCGGCGGGGTGGGAGTGGGCGCCGTGTCGATCGACAGCGTGCGGGCGGCCTCCCCGCGCGACGCGTGCACGCCGGGGGTCGTGTCGCCGACCTCAGGGGCATCCGCACGCGCCGTCGCACCGGCACGCGCGGCTCTCGCTGCGCGCCGGGAAGTCGGGGGATCGTTCGGGCCGGGAACCGTCACTCGGCCCATTCTGCCCCGGGGGCGCCGCGGGCGCGACCGGAGCGACGGCGCGGCGAGCGCACGGGTGGCGATATATCCGCTCGTGCGCGGGAAGGGGGATGATCGGAGCATGACTTCTATGCAGCGCGCCGTGCAGTACGAAGAGACCGGCTCCCCCTCCGTCCTCCGCCTCACCGATGTCGCAGTACCCGAGCCCGCGGACGGCCGCGTGGTCGTCACAGTGCGAGCCGTGGGGCTGAATCCTTTCGACGGCAAGGTGAGAGCGGGGCTCATCCCCACGAAGGCGGCGTTCCCCCGCGGCATCGGCGGAGACTTTTCCGGTGTCGTGTCCGCCGTCGGGACGAACGCGGAGTACGTCGACGGCACCCCGGTCGCGATCGGCGATGAAGTACTCGGATGGGCCGCCTCAACGCTGCGTGAGCAGCTGACCGTGGCATCCACCCACTTGGTCCGCAAGCCCGCGAATGTGTCGTTCGCCGTTGCCGGATCGCTGTCGACCCCGGGTCAGACCGCTGCCGCAGCGCTGCGCACCGTGCCGATCGGCGAGAGCGACACCGTGCTGGTGAGCTCGGCCTCCGGCTCGGTGGGCTTCCTCACGGCACAGCTCGCGCTCACGGCCGGAGCGCGCGTCATCGGAACCGCGAGCCTGTCGAATCACGAGCGGCTTCGCGCGGCCGGAATCGTGCCGGTGACCTACGGCGCGGGTCTCGCCGAGCGACTGCGCGCCGCCGCCCCCGAGGGTATCTCCGCCGTGCTCGACAGCGCCGGGCGGGAGACGATCGACGCAGCGCTCGCGCTGGGGGTTGCACCGGAGCGGATCAACACGATCGTCGACTACGCGGCCGTCGACGAGTTCGGCATCCGAACCCCCGGTCAATACGAGCGCCGCGCCGACGTGCTGGACGACCTCGTACGCCGGGTCTCGGCGGGCACGCTGGAGCTGCCCGTCCAGCAGGAGTTCGCGCTCGACGACGTGGTGGCCGCATTCACGCTCATGGAGAGCCGTCACCTCACCGGCAAGGTGGTCGTGACCCCCTGATCACCGCGTCCGCCCCGGGGCAACGCGACGTCCTGTCGTTGCTACGTTCGCACTTTTGCTTGACCTTCATTCGTAACTATGTTCCCATTGCTCTATGCGATGGCAAGGACAGCAACTGGGTGAGGCGGATGCCGCGGCACTGCCCGGCCTCGAACGCATCGACGGGCTCGTCCGCTCGGTGACGACGCCGGAGTTCGCCGGCATGACCTTCCACGAGGTCATGGCCAAGAGCGCGCTGAACCACGTGCCGGGTTCATCCGCGATGCCGTTCGACTGGACGGTGAACCCCTACCGCGGATGCAGTCACGCGTGCAGTTACTGTTTCGCCCGAGGAACGCACGAGTACCTCGACCTCGACGCGGGCCGCGATTTCGACTCGCAGGTCGTCGTGAAGGTCAATGTCGCCGACGTGCTGGCGCGCGAGCTGCGGCGCGGGTCGTGGCGGCACGAACCGGTCATGCTCGGTACCAACACCGACCCCTACCAGCGAGCCGAGGGCCGATACCGCCTCATGCCGGGGGTCATCTCCGCACTTACGGAGTCCGGCACACCATTCTCGATCCTCACGAAGGGCACGCTGCTGCGCCGCGACCTTCCGCTGCTGCAGGATGCCGCGGCATCCGTGCGGGTGTCGTTGGCGATGTCGATCGCCGTGTTCGACGACGAATTGCAGAAGACGATAGAGCCGGGAACTCCCGGTGCGACCGCTCGGCTCGAGACGGTGCGGGTCGCCGCCGACGCGGGATTCCGGGTGACGGTGTTCCTGATGCCGATCCTGCCCCACCTGACGGATTCGATCCCGCAGCTCGACGATGCGCTGGCGCGCATTCGGCGCGCCGGTGCATCCAGCGTCGTGTTCGGTGCCCTGCATCTGCGCCCGGGCGTGAAGCCCTGGTTCATGCAGTGGCTCGAGCGGGAGCATCCCGAGCTGGTGTCGTCCTACCTCGGGCTGTACCCCGGAGCCTCCGTGAGCGCGCCGAAGCTCTACCGCTCGTGGCTCGCAAAACGGGTGCGCCCGCTGATGCGCGTGCACGGGCTCGACGGCCACGCCGAGGAAGATCACCCCCGTGGCGCCCCGAAGCCGGGCCTCGCCTCTCGTGCACAACCCACGTTCGTGACGACGTCCCTCGGCACCGCGACCGCGGCGCGCCTGTTCTAGCCTCCC
>JAHIOK010000429.1 GCA_018895315.1 Actinomycetota bacterium
AAGCCGGTGCGGGCCCTGTGCGGGAAGAAGTGGACGCCGGGGCGCGACCCCGAGAAGTTCCCGGTCTGCCCCACCTGCAAAGAGATCTACGAATCGCTCATCAACTGATGCGCGGTCGCCCGGCGTCGACGTAGACGGTCGGGACAGCGGGGTCCGAACGACTGAGAGCAAGACCGCGCACCGGCAGTTCCTCCCGCACGCGGGCATGATGGCGGCGTGCAGCGGCCGTGCCCTGGACGCCCTCGAAGGCGGTGTCGGCGTCGCCGCGAACGACCAACGGCACCTGCAGGGCGCGTGCGTCGGGATGCGTCGCCGCAGTATCGATCTCCTCGAAGCAGTCCGAGACGACGATGAGCTCGCTCGTCGCGGTGCCCCGATCGAGGGAGCGGAATGCAGCCTTCCGCCCGCCCTTCGAGGCTTTGTCGGGGGAGGCCTTCGCCACCGACACCCACGACGCATCCGAGGCCTGACGTGCAACGAGCTTGTAGACCATGCCGGCGGTGGGAGCGCCTGAGCCCGTGACGACGGACGTGCCGACTCCATAGGCATCGACGGGGGATGCCGCCAGAGCGGCGATCGCGAACTCGTCGAGGTCGCTCGTGACCGTGATCTTGGTGCCGACGGCTCCGAGTCCGTCGAGCTGTTCCCGCACGGCGGCGGCGACGGTGGGCAGATCGCCGGAATCGATCCGCACGCCGCCCAGACCGGTGCCGGCGACCCGGATCGCGGTCTCGACGCCGGAGCGGATGTCGTAGGTGTCGACGAGCAGCGTCGTTCCCACCCCGAGCGCGGCGACCTGCGCTCGGAAGGCATCCTCTTCGGAATCGTGCAGGAGGGTGAAGGCGTGCGCGGCCGTCCCCATGCTCGGGATACCCCATCGCCTGCCCGCCTCGAGATTGCTGGTGGCGCCGAACCCGGCGATGTATGCGGCGCGCGCAGCCGCCACCGCGGACTCCTCGCCGGCGCGACGGGAGCCCATCTCGGCGAGGGGGCGGTCACCGGCGGCGATACTCATCCGTGCCGCAGCCGTGGCAATGGCGGAATCGTGGTTCAGCACGCTGAGAGCGAGCGTCTCGAGGATGACGGCCTCGGCGAACGTGCCCTCCACCGTCAGAATGGGCGAGCCGGGAAAGTACAGCTCGCCTTCGTGGTACCCGGTGATGGATCCCGTGAAACGGTAGTCCTCGAGGAATCGCAGGGCTGCGGCATCCACGACCCGCTCATCGCGTAGGAAACGCAACTCGTCGTCGCCGAAGCGGAAATCGCGCAACAGACCCAGCAGTCGTCCGGTGCCCGCGACAACACCGAAGCGCCGACCCGCGGCGAGCCGACGACCGAACACCTCGAACACGCACCGACGATGCGCTGTTCCGTCCCTCAGAGCGGCATCGAGCATCGTGAGCTCGTAGCGGTCGGTGTGCAGTGCGGTGCTGCGCGTCATGCGGCCCAGCCTAACGACCGGGGCACGACGGCTAGGCTGGATGATCGTGAACGACGCACCGATCGGCATCTTCGACTCCGGGGTCGGTGGACTCACGGTGGCTCGTGCGATCTCGGCGCAGTTGCCGCGCGAATCGATCCTGTACATCGGCGACACGGCGCGCTCACCCTACGGCCCGAAGCCGATCGCCGATGTGCGGCGCTACTCGCTCGAAGTGCTCGACACCCTCGTCGACCAGGGCGTGAAGATGCTCGTGATCGCCTGCAACACGGCGTCTGCCGCGATGCTGCGCGATGCGCGGGAGCGTTATGACGTTCCGGTCGTGGAGGTGATCGGCCCCGCCGTGCGCACCGCGATGTCGACGAGCCGCAACGGCCGCATCGGGGTGATCGGCACCGAAGGCACGATCGGCTCGGGCGCCTATCAGGACATGCTCGAAGTCAACGAGCGTCTCACGGTGTTCGCGGAGGCATGCCCGCGCTTCGTCGAATTCGTGGAGGCCGGCATCACCGACTCTGCCGAGGTGCTCGCGGTCGCCGAAGAATATCTGGCACCGCTGCGCGACGCAGAAGTCGACACGCTCGTCCTCGGGTGCACGCACTACCCCTTCCTCGAGGGCGCCATCAGCTATGTGATGGGGCCGGACGTGTCGCTCGTCTCGAGTGACACCGAGACGGCGAAAGATGTGTATCGCCAGCTGGTCGGTCGCGATCTGCTCGCAGGGCCCGATGCCGTCACCCGGCACGTCTATGAGGCCACCGGCGACTCGGCCGCCGACTTCCTGCGGCTGGCGCACCGACTGATGGGACGCGAGGTCAGCGAAGTGCAGCTCGTGCAGACCGGCGCCATCGACCTCCGTGACATCCCCTCCGGCTGACATCCCCACTCGCTGACATCCGCTCGCGCACCCCTCACGCGACATCCCTCAAGGAGAGCAATGACCGACATCATCCGCACCGACGGTCGCACTGTCGACCAGCTTCGTCCCGTCACGATCGAGCGAGGCTGGAGCGCGCAGGCCGAGGGCTCGGCGCTCATCAGCTTCGGCGGCACGAAGGTGCTGTGCACGGCATCGTTCACGAACGGCGTGCCTCGTTGGTTGACCGGCAAGGGCAAAGGCTGGGTCACGGCCGAGTACGCGATGCTGCCGCGCGCGACCAACAGCCGCAACGACCGGGAGAGTGTGAAGGGCAAGATCGGCGGACGCACTCACGAGATCTCGCGCCTGATCGGTCGGGCTCTGCGCGCCGTGGTCGACACCAAGGCGCTCGGTGAGAACACGATCGTGATCGACTGCGACGTGCTGCAGGCGGACGGTGGTACCCGCACCGCGGCGATCACGGGAGCCTATGTCGCACTCGCGGACGCAATCGAGTGGGGTCGTGCGAAGAAGTTCATCGGCCAGAAGGCGACGCCGCTGATCGATTCGGTCGCGGCGGTGTCGGTGGGCATCATCGACGGTGCGCCCATGCTCGACCTCGCGTACGTCGAAGACGTGCGCGCCGAGACCGACATGAACATCGTGGTGACCGGTCGGGGACTGTTCGTCGAGGTGCAGGGCACCGCTGAGGGCGCCCCGTTCGACAAGCGCGAGCTCGACGCCCTGCTCGAGCTCGGTGTCGCCGGCTGCGCCGACCTGCGCGGCCTGCAGCTCACTGCCCTGTCTGCGGAGTGAGTGCGGTGGGGGGTGCTGTGCCGAACTCCTCCGATTCGGCGGTGGTCCGGCGAAAAGTGGTGCTCGCGACGCACAACCCGCACAAAGTTGAGGAGTTCGGCGCGATCGTGGCGGCGACCCGCCCCGACCTCGACGTCATCGGCTACGACGGACCCGAGCCTGTCGAGGACGGCGTGACCTTCTCCGAGAACGCGCTGATCAAGGCGCGAGCGGCGGCGTTGCACACGGGACTGCCGGCGATGGCCGATGACTCCGGCATCTGCGTCGATGTCTTGGGCGGAGCCCCGGGCGTCTTCTCGGCATACTGGGCGGGGCACGCGAAGGACGCCGCGGCAAACCTCGCGCTGCTGCTCGACCAGCTCTCCGATATCGCCGACCCGCATCGTTCGGCACAGTTCGTGTCGACGATCGCACTCGTGATCCCGGGCGCATCGCCGATCGAGCACGTCGTGGAGGGTGTCTGGCCGGGGCGCCTCGCTCTCGAGGCCGCCGGTGGCGGGGGATTCGGCTACGACCCGATCTTCATTCCGGACGGCCAGGATGCCACCGCCGAGCGCACCGTCGGCGATTGGTCTGCGGAGGAGAAGAACGCGGCATCCCATCGGGCACGCGCGTTCGTCGCTCTCGGGCCGTTGCTGGCATCCCTGTAAGGAATCGGTTCAGTGCCCGTGTCGGGGCTGATCGTCTGCCGAGACGACGAAGTGGCGAAGCGTCAGGGGCGCGCTCAGGTAGTTCGATTCGTTCGGGAAGGTGACCGGTGTCGTCTTCCAGTCGTCGCCGGCATAGGCGATGAGCGCGGCCTCGTCGCTCCATCGGCTCACGTATTGGATGCGGTCAGAATCCGCACCGTCGACGAGCACCTCGTGCGAGACGAGCCCGTCGTAGCGGCTCGGAAACGACGCGACGAGTTCGTGCAGAGCGCGGAGGAACGCGTGCGCCTGATCGGGCAGCACATGCGCCTCGGAGACGCGGACGATCATCGAAGTGCTCATGGTTCCATTCTCCGAGGAGACCCCGCTCGTCCGCAGCCTGCTGAGAATCACACTCATTCCCGACTAGCGAGAACGTGGTTCTCTGCGGGGTGGACCGCAATAGCCTGAGGTCATGCATGACCATGCGCCCTCGGGCATCCGCGGCGGAACCAACAGGCGACTTCTGACGATCTCGCTGAGCATCACGTCCATCGTGATGGTCGTGCAGATCGTCGGCGCGGTGCTCTCGGGGTCTCTCGCGCTC
>JAHIOK010000430.1 GCA_018895315.1 Actinomycetota bacterium
GATGAAGGCCGCGCTCGACACCCTCGTTGCGCACTACGACGCCCCGCAGCTGGCGGCGCTCTACGACGCTCTCGAGTCCGAGTTCGTGGCTCGCAAGGGCATCTACCCGAACCTCGACTACCCCTCCGGTCCCGCCTACCATCTGATGGGCTTCGACACCCTCACCTTCACTCCGCTGTTCGTCGCGGCGCGCGTGACCGGGTGGACGGCGCACATCATGGAGCAGGCGGCATCCAACGCCCTCATCCGCCCGCTGTCGGCCTACAACGGCGCTGACGAGCGGCACGTCGCCGGCTACGTTCCGGATGTCGCGAGCACCGCGACCCGCCCGGCGGAGTCGACGGAGAGCTGACGGGAACTTCTGCGACGAAGTGTCGATCGGCATCCCTCCCGTTCGACGCTCTTCCTGAACCCCCTCGGGGGAGGGAGGATGGCGTCATGAAGTACATGATGTTCGTTGTCACATCGTCGGAGCCGGATGCCGAGACGGATGAATCCGATGTCGACCTCTGGGTCGATCCGCTCGATGCCGCAGGCAAGCGCGTCTTCGGCGAGGTGCTGGAGCCCGTCTCCCAGTCCACGGTCGTCAGAGTGCGCGGCGGTGAGGTCCTCTCCACGCGGGGTCCGTTCGTCGAGACCAGCGAAGTGATCGTCGGTTTCGACATCCTCGAGGTCGAGAACCTCGAGGAAGCGATCGAGATCGCGTCGCGGCATCCGATGGCCCGCAACGGCCAGCTCGAGCTGCGCCCCTTCATGGTCTGGGACGACTGACCGCGCCTGCCGCACCCGGCATCCGCCCCGTCGCGACACTGCGACCGCGCATCCATGTGCCCAATGAATGCCAGGGCATCCGCGTAGATACATGGACATCCATGTATTGTGGATTCGACGCCAATGGAGGCGCAGAGGAGCCAACACATGGGAACGACCACAGAAGAGCGCGTGGCGATCGTCGATGCTGTGCGTGATTTCGCCGATTCTGAGCTCGCGCCGCACGCGCTGGAGTGGGATGCGGCGAAGCACTTCCCACGTGAGACTCTGCAGCGGGCCGGCGCCCTCGGCCTGGGCGGCATCTATGTGCGGGAGGACGTCGGCGGATCGGGGCTCAGCCGGTCCGACGCCGTGGCGATCATCGAGGAACTCGCCAAGGGCGACCCCTCGATCGCGGCGTACATCACGATCCACAACATGGTGGCCTGGATGATCGATACCTACGGCGACGAATCCCAGCGGCAGCAGTGGTTGCCGACCCTCACCGCGATGACGGATCTGGGTAGCTATTGCCTCACCGAGCCGGGTGCGGGATCGGATGCCGCGGCCATCACCACCTCCGCCGTCCGTGTCTCCGACGCCGAAGGCGAGGGCTACGTGCTCACCGGCGTCAAGCAGTTCATCTCGGGTGCAGGCGAGGCCGCCGTCTACATCGTGATGGCCCGCACGGGCGAACTCGGTGCCCGCGGAATCACGGCATTCCTGGTGCCCGATGGGACGCGGGGGCTCTCGTTCGGCGCGAACGAGAAGAAGATGGGCTGGAACGCCCAGCCGACCAGACAGGTGATCCTCGACCAAGTGCGGGTGCCGGCATCCGCGGTTCTCGGATCCGTCGGGCAGGGGTTCCTCATCGCAATGTCGGCCCTCAACGGAGGGCGCATCAGCATTGCGGCCTGCTCACTCGGCGGTGCGCAGTGGGCGCTGGATCGCGCCATCCGCTACGTGCACGAGCGCTTCACCTTCGGCGAGCCGCTGGCCGACAAGCAGGCGGTCGTGTTCGCGCTCGCCGACATGGCGACTGAGCTGCAGGCGGGGCGGGCCCTGGTGAGGGATGCTGCGATAGCCCTCGATGAGAGGGAGCCCGACGCGGTGATGCAGTGCGCGATGGCGAAGCGGTTCGCGACCGATGCGGGCTTCCGGGTGGCGAACGAATCGCTGCAGCTGCACGGCGGCTACGGCTATCTGCAGGAGTACGGCATCGAGAAAGTGGTGCGCGACCTTCGCGTGCACCAGATCCTCGAGGGGACCAACGAGATCATGCGTGTGATCATCGGCCGGGAGCTGCTGCACACGCGCACGCTGCGCAGTGAAACGATGGCGTCATGACCGAATACTCCACCATCCTCACAGAGACGCGCGGACGCGTCGGCTGGATCACCCTCAACCGCCCCGAAGCGCTCAACGCGCTCAATTCGCAGGTCATGCGTGACGTCGTGGCCGCCGCCTCCGCCTTCGACGCCGACGCAGGCATCGGGGCGATCGTCGTCACGGGCTCGGAGCGCGCCTTCGCTGCCGGCGCCGACATCAAAGAGATGGAGTCCAAGACCGGGCTCGACATGGTCATGGGCGACCCCTTCGGCGGCTGGGCGCAGTTCGCCGCGGTGCGTACCCCCGTGATCGCGGCGGTATCGGGCTATGCGCTGGGTGGGGGGTGCGAGCTCGCGATGATGTGCGACATCATCCTCGCCGCCGACACCGCGAAGTTCGGGCAGCCCGAGATCAACCTCGGCGTCATCCCCGGGATGGGCGGCACGCAGCGGCTCATCCGTGCCGTCGGCTACTACAAAGCCGCCGACATGGTGTTGACCGGTCGACCCATCGACGCCGCGGAAGCCGAACGCGCAGGACTCGTCTCACGTGTGGTGCCCGCCGAAGAATTGCAGGCTGAAGCATCCCGAGTAGCGGAGGCGATCGCCGCCAAGAGCTTGCCATCCTTGTTCGCCGCGAAAGCTGCGCTGGATGCCGCGATGGAAACCACGCTCGCCGAGGGCTTGCGCTTCGAGCGCCACGCCTTCGCGGCACTGTTCGACACGGTCGATCAGAAAGAGGGCATGGCTGCTTTCCGCGAGAAGCGCCGCCCCGAGTTCCGTAACGGGTGATGCGGGTGGTCAGAGCGGTTCGGGCTGTGGGCGCGGGTCATCGAAGTCGCCCGCGCCGTGGCGGAGCCGCGCGATGACCGTGACGAGAGTGTCGGTGTCATCCGAGGAGAGGCCCGGGGTTGCGAAGACTTCGGCATTCAGCGCATCCGTCGCGCGAAGGGAGAGGTCTCGGCCCGCGTCGGTGAGCACGATCAGGATCGCTCGGCCGTCGTCGGGATGCGGTACGCGCTGTACGAGAGCGGATGCCTCGAGTCGGTCGACCGTGTTCGTCACGCTCGTCGGGTGCACCTGTAGCCGAGCGCTAGCCGAGGCCATGGGCATCCGACCGTCGCGGCTGAAGCTCAGCAGTGTCAGCAACTCGTATCGCGCGAACGTCAGGCCGAAGGGCCGGAGCGTTTCGTCGACCCGCGCCAGCATCAGCTGGTGGGCGCGCATGATCGACGTCACGGCGGCCATGCCGCCGGCGGCATCCGTCCAGCCGTGGGCGAGCCATTGTCGCTTCGCTTCGGCAATCGGATCGACCGGAAGCCGCTTCGGACCTGCCATGCGCACCACCCCCTGCCGACCCACGGTACTCGGTGCGCGCGCCCGAAGTCATACCGCGACACCCGCCGCTCGCGGTGCACGGGGAGCAAATACAATCGAACCGAACAAGGAGTGGGTATGAAGATCGTGGTCCTGGTCAAAGAGGTCCCGGACACCTACGGTGATCGGGTGCTCGACCTCGAAACAGGTCTGGCCGATCGGGCGGCCGGCGAATCGGTGCTCGATGAGATCGGCGAGCGGGCGCTCGAAGTCGCGCTGAGCTATGCCGACGCCACGCCCGGCACTGAGGTCGTCGTGCTGTCGATGGCGCCGGAATCCGCGACGGCAACGGTACGCAAGGGACTCGCGATCGGCGCTGCCTCGGCCGTACACGTGGTCGACGATGCACTGCGCGGCGCGGATCTCGGGCTCACCGCCGAGGTGCTCGCCGCGGCCCTCACCCGCGTCGGCTTCGACCTCGTGATCACCGGCAACCAGTCGACCGACGGCTCGGGCGGTGTCCTGCCCGCGATGCTCGCCGAACTGCTCGATGTGCCGCAGGCGACCTCGCTCAATGTCGTGGAGATCGG
This sequence comes from Actinomycetota bacterium, assembly GCA_018895315.1. Lineage (GTDB taxonomy): Bacteria > Actinomycetota > Actinomycetes > Actinomycetales > Microbacteriaceae > Microbacterium. The sequence continues at coordinate 3,986 of JAHIOK010000430.1, forward strand.
CGACGGCACGGTCTCGGGCGAGCGCGCCACCGACGGCGGAACCATGCGCGTCTCGGCATCCCTTCCCGCTGTCATCTCGGTGACCGAGCGACTGCCCGATGCGCGCTTCCCCAACTTCAAGGGCATCATGGCGGCGAAGAAGAAGCCGTTCGAGGTGCTCTCGCTCGCTGATCTCGGCGTCGACCTCGCACGTGCCGATGTCGCCCGCTCGATCATGATCTCGATCGCGGCGAAACCGCCGCGATCCGCGGGAACGAAGATCGTCGATGAGGGCAACGCGGGCGAGAAGCTCGCCGAATTCCTCATCCAGAACCGGCTCGTCTGAGAGGGCTGACATGACCGACTTCACTGCCGACTCCATCCTCGTCTTGCTCGACGTGACCCCGTCCGGCGAGCTCGCCCGATCCGCCGCCGGCCTCCTCGGTGCTGCTGCAGGGGTGGGCACACCCGTCGCGCTGATCGTCGCGCCCCGCGAGGCGACGGCGGCCCTGGCCACGGCCGCCGGCGCGCTGGGTGCCGTCCACGTGCTGACCGCGGATGCGAATGATGCCGCTCTCACTGTCCCCGCCGTCGACGCGCTCGCGGCCGCCGCCGCTCTCGTCCAGCCCGACGCCGTGCTGCTGTCGCACTCGATCGAGGGTCGCGATGCCGCGGGTCGATTCGCCGCCCGCACCCGCTCGGCGCTCGCGGTCGACGCGGTCGGCCTCTCGCGCGACGACCAAGGCGTGGTTGCGCACCACTCCGTGTACGGCGGTGGTTACAACGTCGATGCTGCGGCGACCTTCGGCGCTCCGGTGATCACCGTGCGCCAGGGTGCGGTCGATGCCAGGGCAGAAGCCCGATCGCCGGTCGTCGAGTCGCTCGAGGTCGCGGCCTCCGGTCGCAAAGCAGCCACGATCGAGTCGGTCGAAGCCGCAGTCGTTGCATCGACCCGGCCAGAGCTGCGCGGTGCGGCCAAGGTCGTCTCCGGCGGTCGTGGACTCGGATCTGGGGAGAAGTTCGCCCTGGTGGACCAGCTCGCCGACGCTCTCGGCGCGGCGGTCGGAGCATCCCGCGCTGCCGTCGACGCGGGATATGTGCCGCAGTCGTACCAGGTCGGACAGACTGGAGTCTCGGTATCGCCGCAGCTGTATGTCGCGCTCGGCATATCTGGTGCGATCCAGCACAAGGCCGGAATGCAGACCGCGAAGACGATCGTGGCGATCAACAAGGACGCGGATGCCCCGATCTTCGAGATCGCGGACTTCGGCGTGGTCGGCGACCTCTTCACGGTCGTGCCACAGCTGATCGCCGCCCTCGAGGCGAAGAAGGCCTAGGGGTCGTGGCGACGTATCACGGCGCGCTGCGCCGCGGTCTGCCCCGCACGCCTGGCGGGGAGCCCTGGCCTCCTGCAGGCGAGGCGCCGGCCGCGGTGTCGGCTACGGTATCGGTTGAGTTGCCGCAGCGGGCAGCTTCGGGTGCTGCCGACCGGCCATCCGGGGCAGACGAAGTGGCTGTGGGCACGGAGTCGGCCGTTGAGTTGCCGCAGATGGTCGCATCGGATGCCGCCACCCGGCCCTCTGAGGCACACGAAGGTCGTGGCATTCGGCGTGGGCTGCCACGGGTAGCGGGAGGCGAACCGTGGCCGCCGGCTGCTACTGCCCCCGTGATGGCCGCGCGCGTCGCCGTCGAGTTGCCCCAGATGGCCGCCTCGGATGCTTCGGCCCGGCCGATTGGCGCAAACGAAGCTGCCCGGGGCGAGGGCTTGTCGGCTGAGTTGCCGCAGATGGTCGCTTCGGATGCCGCGGACGGGTCATCTGGAGCAACCGAAGTCGTCGGGGTCCGCCGTGGGCTGCCCCGCGTCGCCGGTGGTGAGCCGTGGCCTCCCGCAGATTTCGTCGCCGCATCCCGCGAATCCGCCGTCGCAGCGGCGTCGGCCTCCACGCCGGCGCACCCGGCGGCTGCCGCATCCCCGCAGGCCGTGACCACTGCCCCCGTCGAGCCATCAGCCCCTGCTGCCTCCGCAGCTCCCCTCCGGACGGAATCCGCAGCTCCCCTCGCGACAGCACCGGCCGCGGCATCCACTGCGCTCGTCGCCGACCCGCGGCCCCTTCCGCCGCTGCCGTTCACGCCCACGGTCTTCCCGGGCGCGGCGGCATTTGCCCGTCCAACACCCGCCCCCGAGCCGAAGCGCTACGGCCCGTTCACGCGTGTGCAGTGGGCCGGGGCCACCGTGGTCGCGGGCATCGGACTCCTCTTCGCTGCGGCGATGGTGGTGCTCGCCGTGCGCTGGTTCGTGAGTCTCGCGAGTGTCCAGGACTTTCTCGCTGCGTTCCCCGGCGAGTACCACCTGCCCGAGTCTGCGCCGGTGGGTTTTCCGGCGTGGCTCGGCTGGCAGCACTTCTTCAACGTGTTCTTGATGGTCCTGATCATCCGATCGGGCTGGCGGGTGCGCAACGAGAAGCGGCCGACGGCGTTTTGGGCTCCGCACAAGAACAAGAAGGGCAAGATCAGCCTCACGCTGTGGTTCCACCAGGCGCTGGACGTGCTGTGGCTGGTCAACGGCGTGCTGTTCGTGATCCTGCTGTTCGTCAGCGGGCAGTGGATGAGGATCATTCCGACGAGCTGGGAGGTCTTCCCGAATGCCGCGTCGGCGATGCTGCAGTACATCTCGCTCGACTGGCCGACCGAGAACGGCTGGGTCAACTACAACAGCCTGCAGCAGCTCGCGTACTTCACGACCGTGTTCGTGGCTGCCCCGCTCGCCGCGATCACCGGTGTGCGGATGAGCGGTGTGTGGCCCAAGAAGGCCGCGCGCCTGAACAAGATCTATCCGGTCGAGTGGGCGCGCGCCGTGCACTTTCCGGTCATGCTCTACTTCGTGCTGTTCATCATCGTGCACGTGGCTCTGGTGTTCGCGACGGGAGCCC
>JAHIOK010000431.1 GCA_018895315.1 Actinomycetota bacterium
GCCATCATCAGGATCGGCCGCAGTCGACGCGAGCCGCCGGCCACCGTCGCGTCGTGCGCGCTCAGTCCCTTGACGCGGTACTGGTTGACGAGGTCGACGAGCACGATCGCATTCGTCACGACGATGCCCACCAGCATCAGCAAACCGATGATGGAGGCGACGCCCAGCGGCACGCCCGTCGCGATCTGCAGCAGAACGGCCCCCGTGGCCGCGAACGGAACCGAGACGAGCAGGAGGAGCGGCTGGCGCAGCGACTTGAAGGTCGCAACCATGATGATGTACACGATCAGGATCGCGGCGAGCAGCGCGAGGAAGAGCTGCGAGAACGCGTCCGACTGCTGTGAGACGACGCCACCGAGGGATGCCGTGGCCGAATTGGGCAGCGCGGCCGACTTCAGGGCAGCCGTGACCGATGCCGATGCGACGCTGAGGTTGTCGGTGGCGGGCGTGACCGTGACCGTTGCGGTGCGCTGTCCGCCCTGCGTCGTGATCGAGGTGGGTCCCTCGCTCTGCGCGACGGTGGCCACCGAGTCCAGGCGTACGACGCCCTTCAAGCTCGGCACGGTGAGCGCCTTCAGGTCATCGATGGATGCCGGGGTCTGAGATGCCGCCAGATACACAGTGAGACCGGAATCCGCGATCTCCACCGTGCCGATCGACTTCGGCTGCATCGTGTTCGACACCAGTGCGCCGACAGCGACCTCCGACAGCCCGAGCTCGGCGGCCTTCGCTCGATCGACGGTGACGGCGATGTAGGGCAACGAGGCCGAGAGGTTGCTCGAGACCTGCCCGACGCCGTCCTTCCCCTGCACCGCGCCCACAACGGCATCCGTCGCAGTCTGCAAGGTCTGCTGGTCGGGCGCGGTCACGTTGATCGAGATGTCGCTCGAGCCGAAGCCGCCTCCGCCGGAGCCTGCGATCGTGATGGTTCCCGCGTCGGACAACGGCGCCACGGCATCCTGCACCGACTGACGCACGGTCAACTGATCGGCGCTGGTCGACGTCGTGATCGAGTACGTGATTCCGCCACCGCCGCCGTTGAAGGCGTCACGCAGCGCCGAGCCGCTCGAACCGATCGAGGTCTGCACGGTCTGAATCCCGTTGATCCCCTCGATGGCCTTCTCGACCTTCGCCGCCGCCGCGTCTTGAGCGTCGAGGCTCGCCGCCGGGCCGATGTTCTGCGTCATCCTGAAGGTGTTCTGCCCCGAGTCGCCGAGGAAGTTCGTCTTCATGAACGGAATGGCCGCGCCCGTTCCGGCGAGCACCAGCACCGCGATCAGCAGGGTCGTCCACGAGTGCTTGAGGGTCCACCTCAGAACCGGGAGATAGGCCTTCTGCAGCCGCGACGGCGGAGACGCCGGGTCTTCCGGATCGACCGCAGTGCCGTCCTCCGTGAGGATCGGCTTGCCGGGACGGAGGAACCAGTACGCCAGCACGGGAACGATCGTCAATGCGACGAGCAGCGAGGCCACCATCGCGATCGTCACCGTCATCGCGAAGGGGCGGAAGAGTTCGCCGGTGATATCGCCCACGAAGGCGATGGGCAAGAAGACGGCGACCGTCGTGAAAGTCGACGCCGTGATGGCCGTGGCCACTTCTCGGACAGCGAGAGTGATCGACGCGAGCTTGTCGGCGTCGCCGACATAGTGCCGCTTGATGTTTTCGATCACGACGATGGAGTCATCGACCACCCGCCCGATCGCGATCGTCAGCGCACCGAGGGTGAGGATGTTGAGCGAATAGCCGAAGGCCTGGATGCCGATGAAAGTGATCAGCACGCTGGTGGGGATCGAGATCGCGGTCACCAGCGTCGAACGCACCGACATCAGGAAGATCAAGATGATGATGACCGCGAACAGCAGGCCGAGCAGGCCCTCCTGAGCGAGCGACTCGATCGACTGCTGGATGTAGGGGGCCTGGTCGAACACGACGGTGAAGCTGACGCCGTCGATCGTCTTCTCGAGATCGGGCAGCGCCTGCAGCACCGCGCGCGAGACGTCGACAGTGTTCGCCGACGGAAGCTTCGTGATCGCGATCGTCAGAGCCGGCTTCCCGTCGACGCGTGACACGGTCGTGATCGGATCCTGCTCCTGCGCCACCGTCGCGACGTCCGCGATCGTCTTCGTGCCCGCCCGCAGTTCGGCCGCCGTCGTCGGCACCAACGGGAGCGCCGAGATCTCGGCGAGGGAGGTGAGTTTCGCACCGGTCTGCACGGTGAGGCTTTGACCTCCCTGGATGATGTCGCCGCCCGGGAACAGCACGCCGTTCTGGTCGAGGGCATCCTTGATCGCCTGCTGCGTGAACCCTGCGGCGGCCAGCTTCGCCGCATCCGGCGTGATCGTGATGCGCTGCCCGCGTCCACCGACCACCTGCGCCTCATTGACACCCGCGACGTCTTTCAGTCCGGGAACCACCGACGACTCGAGTTGCGCTTGGATGGTCTGCTCGTCGGTGTAGCCCGTGACCGCAAGCTGCAGCACCGGCAGATCGTCGAGGCTGAACGCCACGACGTTGGGCTCGACCCCCGTCGGCAGCTGGCTCTTGATGCGGTTGATCGCCAGGCTGACCTTCTGCTCAGCCGTTGCGAGATTCGTGCCGTAGGTGAAGGACGCCTGCACGATGGAGGCGTTCGTCGTGCTCGTGGCCGTGGTCGATTCCAGACCGGGAACACCCTGGATCGCCGTCTCGATCTTGGCGGAGACATCGTTGCTGACGACCTCGGGCGAGGCTCCCGGGTAGGTGGAGACGATCGAGAGCTGTGGGAACTCGACCGAAGGGATGAGCTCCTGCTTCAGGCTCACCAATGCGAGGCTGCCGAAGATGGCCGCCACGATCGTGACGAGGGCGATGAGCGCGCGGTTCTTCAGGCTGAGGACGGCGAGGTGAGACACAGACGACCTTCGTGTGGGAGACGCAGCGAAACGGTGCCGGGAATCGGCCGATACGAAGATGTATCGAAGCTTCAGTATCCCACGGTGTCAGCCGTGGAGCTGCCCCGAAGATGCTTTCCGTGGGCTCAGTGCACACCCAGAAGGAGGGTGCGGATCGCCGCCTCGGGAGAGACCGAGAGTTCGAGCAACGACCCCTTCGCGTACCGCTTCCAGACGCGCGGATCGATATAGCTGCTGCGTGCCACCGCAGGCGTGTTGCCGAGTCCGTCGGCGGTCGCGCGCACCGCGAGCAGCTCCGCTCGTTTGCGGTCGCGCTTCGTGTCGACCCTGCCGATGCGGGCGAGCGCCTCGGCGGCGAGGATCGTGCCCCGGAGCGTGCGGAAGTCCTTGGCGGTGAATGACCCACCCGTGAGCGAACGCACGTGGGCATTCACATCCGCGGGGCGCAGCGGCACACGGCGACGCGCTCGGTCGTAAGCGAGCAGCGGCGAGCGCGGCCTCCCCGCGGAGAGCTGGGCGATTGCCACGGCGAGGTCGTCGTCGTCGATCATGAGCAACGCACGCTTCCCGCTCTTGGCCGGGAAGGAGAGCGTGATGACGGATGCTTCGACCGAGGCGTCCCGGCGCTGCAGCGTCGTCAGCCCGCGACTGCCGTTGGTCGTGAAGTACTTCGATGACCCGACCCGGGGCGCGGCGGTGTCGAGCAGCCGAAAGGCGGTGGCGAGCACTCGCTCACGAGACAGGTCGTCGCGTCGGAGGGCCGCCGTCACCCTGCCGCGCGCTCGGGGAAGGGCCGCCGCCAGTTCGAGTGCGCGAGAGAACTTGCCCTTGTCGCGGCGAGCGCTCCATTCGGGGTGGTACAGATACTGCCGGCGTCCGGCATCGTCGGTGCCGACCGCCTGAATGTGCCCGCGCGGGTCGCGCGAGATCCAGACGTCGGTCCAGGCCGGCGGGATGACGAGCGCGCGGATGCGCTCGATCTCGGTCGCCGGGGCGACGACATCGTTCGCGTCGGCATAACGGAACCCCCGACCGACCCGCGATCGCAGGTAGCCCGGGTCTTCGAGAGGGTGCACGTGCACGAGTCTGGACATCGATGCCCACGTTAGGGCCACAGCACCCGCCTGGCGCAGGGATTGACAGGCGACAGTCGCCCTGCGATACCCCGTAGCACCGGCCACGAGCGGGAGTCAACCCCCCGTGCCGGAATGACAGCAGAGTGACAAGTTGGGAACGTGCCCACAAGGCATCCGGTGTCGAGCCCCTATCGAAGCCGGTACATCGAGAAGGAAGCCCCCATGAATCTCGCACTCATCATCATCATCATCGTCGCCATCGTTCTCGCCATCGTCGGTGGACTCAACGCCGCGTTCCAGTGGCTGCTCTGGGTGGCACTGATCGTGGCCGTCATCGCGATCATCGCGTTCTTGTTCCGCGTCATCAGCGGCCGCAAGAGCGTCTAGCGTTCTCCCCCGGCTCGGGACCCGCGTTCGGGTGCGACGAGCCCCGACGCCGGCGCGCGGAGACAACGGATGCCGCGGACCATCTGGTCCGCGGCATTCGTGTGTCTGGGAACCGTTCGTCACCGCATCTGGTCGTCACCGCATCTGGCTACTCGAGATATATCGTGTTATCGTGATGAGACGCGATATAACGCGAGTCGGCGAAGCCGGCGGCGACGACGACAGGAGAACCAGCCCATGACTCTCGAGAAGTGGCTCATCCACCCGGGCGAAACCCGGGTGATCGACATCGAAGACGTGAGTGCGTTGAAGGTCGGCCTCATCGGTGGCCAGATCGACGTCATCGCACGTGACGAGCCCGGTGCACGCATCGAGGTGCATGGCGTCACCGTCAAAGATCTGCGCATCGAGGTCACCGGCAACCTGGTCGAGATCGACCACCCGCAACTGCGCTGGGACAACTTCCTCGAGGTGTTCCGCAACTTCGGTGCCGGCGGCCCCAAGGCCGAGATCAGCGTCGCCGTACCCCGCGGCGTCGCTCTGACGCTCGGCGTCGTCAGCGCGAGCGCCCTGGTCTCGGGCATCCGTAACGACGCCAAGCTCAACACCGTCTCCGGCGACATCATCGTCGACGGCATCACCGGCGACCTCGTCGTGAACGCGGTCTCGGGTGACGTACAGGTGCGCGAACTCGTCGGAGCGCTCACGGCGAACAGCGTGTCGGGCGACGTCGCCGCCACCGGAGAGTTGCGCAAGGCATCGATCGACACGGTCTCGGGTGCGCAATTGGTCGACTCGACCGGTGCGGTGCACCAGATCGCCCTCAACACGGTGAGCGGCAACGCGACCGTGCGCCTCGACGAGGGTCTGCCGGCCAATTTCGTGGTGCGCAGCGTCAGCGGTCGGGTTCAGATCGACGGCGTCGTGCGGTCGGGCAACGGATCGGGCCCCACCACGAACTACTCGGGATCGGTCGGAGAACTCAGCGGCAGTTTCGTCGATGTGCGCTCCAATTCGGTGTCGGGCAACCTCACCGTGCTGCGTCGCGCCGAGGTCACCACGACCCAGGCGGATGCCGCAGTGGAGGAGTGGTGATGACTGCGGTCTTCTCACACGGTGACCTGCGCCTCTATCTGCTGAGCCTCCTCGATGAGGCGCCCCGGCACGGGTACGACCTCATGCAAGCGCTCTCCGACCGCACCGGTGGGACCTACACCCCGAGCGCGGGCACGATCTATCCGCGGCTCGCGAAACTCGAAGAAGAGGGACTCGTCACCAAGACCGTCGACGGCCGGAAGACCGTCTACGAGATCACGGATGCCGGGCGCGCCGAAGTCAACGCGCGTTCGAGCGATCTGGAGGGAATCGAGGCCGGCCTCACCGACTCGGTGCGACTCATCGCCGATGAGGTGCGCGGCAGCGTGCGAGATGCGATGAAGAGCCTCAGGGCAGACCTGGCCGCGGCCGCCCGTGACGAGCGCGCCGGCACGCACGCCACGGATGTCCCCGAGCCGGCGCGCACCGGCAGCCGCGAACAGGTGCACCGCGCCGATGCCACCGTGAACGAGTTCCGTGCGCGCGTGCGCGCCGATCTGCGATCTCATGTGGCGCGCGGTGGCGAGCTCGCGGCATCCGTGATCGACGAACTGGCAGACGCTCTGGATGACGCGGCGCGGGCGATCACCCGCTCACTGCGCGGCTGATCCCGCTCGCCCGGGATGTGCTCGCCCCGGGGAAGAATCAGTCCCGGGACACCTCTTTCCCGATGGGGCGTGACTCTCCCGCCCCACGGGGATGAATCCGTCCCGGGATGATTCCGTGGGGGCAAGTCCGCCCCGGGATGATTCCGTGGGGGCAAGTCCGCCCCGGGATGATTCCGTGGGGGAAAGTCCGTCCCGGGATGATTCCGTGGGGGGCAAGTCCGTCCCGGGATGGTTCCGTCCCGGGACACCGCTTTCCCCGCGGGGCGGGAAGTCCACGCCCCACGGGGATGAATCCGTCCCGGGACCGACTTACCCCCGCGCACACCGCCCTGGGAAGTGGCGATCAGCGGTGCGAGGTCCGGAACTCAGATGCCCCAGTCGAGGTCTTCGTCATCGGGAACGGGTTCGCCGAGCGGCACCACGAGGATCGCGCGGCGCTGGCGGTGCGCCAGGCGTGCCGCGACCGAGCCGGTGAAGAACTCGCGGATCGACTCGCCGACACCATGCCTGCGCGTGCCGACGACCAAGAGCTTCGCGTCGATCTTCTCCGCGAGGTGCTTGATCGCAAGGGCGGGATCCCCCACGAGCTGCCGCACGCTCCAGTCGACCTCCCGACCGTCGAGCACGGCGGATGCCTCGGCCCGCACTCTCGCAAGGTCAGTCTCTCCCGCCGCCATTGCGACGTCGATGACCGAGGAATGCACGTAGCCGTCGGGATCTTCGTAGGTGATGAAGCGCGTCACGTCCACGTGCACCACGAGCAGGTGAGCACCGAGGAGATGGGCGTACCGGGCAGCTTCTTTCAGCACGCGCGCCGGTTGATCAGGCATGACACCGACGATCACAGCGCCATGCGCACGATCCGGAATCGGTTCCTGCAGAGGTTCGGATGCCTCGCCCGACATATACTCACGAGCCCTTCACCGCCGGCGGCCCCGCGCGGCCTCGCGCGGGAGGTGCCGTGTTATCCTGAACTCTACTCTTTCCGGTGAGAAGCCGGATTTCGCGAATGCGTCGGGCCCCGCACAAGCCCGCGACTCAGAACGTAAGGGGGTCTCGCATGGGGCGTGGCCGTCAAAAAGCGAAGCACACCAAGATCGCTCGCGAACTCAAGTCCTACAGCCCGAGCGTCAATTACGGCGCTCTCGAGAAGGAACTCGGTCATCCGACTGCGGAAGATCCCTACATCGACAAGTGGGCCGACCAGTACTCCGACGAGTACGAGGGCGAAAAAGCCTGACGTCTCCGGCGCTGTCGAGCCTCGCGCATCCCGCGAGTGCACGAGATAGCGACCAGCGCACGGCTTAACGACGCGGGTACCCCGTGCACTCGGCGCGAAGCCGTGCACTCGGCACCATCAGACGGCGCGAACCTCGGCGACCC